>NZ_RDBR01000040.1 GCF_009663775.1 Lactobacillus sp. 0.1XD8-4 | reverse complement strand
TTTCGTTTTTTTATTTTAAATTTTAAAACAAAATAAGCACCGATGGTAGTTCATCAGTACTTAATATTGTAGAGCCTCTTTAATAAAGAAGGTCAGCCTTCTCTTAAATGAAAAGGTTGACCTTAAGACTAGTCAAATCGAATATTATACCAAATACTTAGAGCGATTAATAATGTGCCGACTATAAAGGACCATGTAATTTGCTCATTTAGAATGGCCCAGCCTAATAGTGTACCGACAACTGGTTGAAATAGGAAAAATAAGCCGGAACTTGCAGCTTGCATTAATTGGAGTCCCCGATTCCACATGATGAAAGCAGTCGCTGTTGATATTGCTCCTAAGTAAAGAAGCGCGCCCCAAACATTAAACGCTAGGATATTGACATTTCCGAATGTTGCTGACCAATTGTTAATCACAAATGGTGTTAAACAGATGATAGCGACCGCGGTTGAAACGGTTGTAATTTCTAGAACATCATATTGAGGATCAATCATTTTATTAATAACCGACATTAAAGCCCAGGTTAAACCAGCAAAATAAGAGTAAGAATAAAATGGCAACGACATACCGACACCAAACTAATTCTATTGGGGGAATAATTGTTACAATACTCTTAACAACAACGAACATTCCGCCCCAGATACTAGCAGCGATACTCAATAAAAGGCTTCCGACAACTTTATTTGATTTTTTCATTTATATCCCTCCGTTAAATTAATTTTTAACGGCGAGTTGGAACATCACATTCGCGTAATGGTGCAAAGATCATGATGTAACCTCCTTTGCTATAGGATAAAAATTAAAGTCTAGGTTTACGCTACCTGATCCTTAGTAGACGATAACTGGTTCGTTTTGCTCTAGATCATGGTATGCTTGACCAGCGACACTCGGGTGCATATTGATACAGCCGTGAGAACCATCCTTTAGATAAGCGGTTTTTGACCAATTATTTCGCCAACTGGCATCATGGAAACCACAACCAGTTTCGGTAAATGGTGACCAGTAGTTAACTTTGCTAGCGTAGTTTGACCCGTCATCATTTTGACCGCGAAGGACTGAAGGGCTTTGTTGGTACATGATATACCAGACGCCCTTTGGTGTTTTATTACCTTCATTATTGGTTCCGCTCACGATATCTGATGTGAGCACACACTTACCGTCACGGTAAAAGTATGCCCGTTGATCAGCAAGTGAAACTTCGGCATAAGTATCACCAATCCCATTGTTAGCTGTGACGTTATAACCAAGCCCCTTAGTATTGTAGCCATTTCCAATGAGGTCATGGTCCGCCTTAACTTCTTTTTGTCCATCGATGATTGCCTTAGTCAAAGAATCAGCGGCCTTTTTCGTGCTAATCTTCCAGCCGTATGATCCATCAGCTGCGGTTGTAATCTCGGTGCCGGAATGAGTCTTGAATTTAAATGGCTTCCCTAATGTAGCCTGCTTTTCATTAATTTCTTTTATATGGTCGTTTAATGCTGCAGTGTCAAAATTGTACTTACCATTCTTATAAGTAGCCTTGGTAATAATCTGGTCACTCGATAGGTTGTATTTTTTATCTTGGACTAGGTAAGTAACTTCTTTGCCTTTAAGTTTTGCTAATTGTTGCTTTTCGTTTTGGACAGTTTTGCTATTAGCTTCAATTGGTTTTTCATGGTGCAAGGTAATATTGATTTTATTGCTGCCAGCTTGGTTGTTTAATTGGTTTACGGCATTTTTAAGGTCATATTTATTCCCATTGACCGCTGAAATAACCGTTACCTTTTCTTTTTTGTAAACAGCATAGGCATCAACTGGTGCTTGCCGAGTTTTATTAAGGTGCTCAACCTTTTCAGTTACGACAGTTTTTGCTGTATCAAGTGAACTTTCATCAAAATTGGACGGCTTTACCGATAGGTTGACCTTTTTATGAGAAGGAAATAACGTGAACTGTTTCTTTAATGCTTGGGTAAACTTGCCTTCGTCATTTGTAAAGTCGGCTTTAGTGGACTTGCTCTGATAAACTAGTTTGTTATCTACGTATACTTTGGTTGCTCCCGAGGTCCCCTTTACCTTATCGAAAGCTTGTTTGGCTGTAAGTCCGCCTACCGCTATATTATTAATAGTGACATTTTTATTAAAATGATTTTTTTGGTGGACATACATACCGGTTATGACCACGACTAACAAAGCGGCAGCTCCAATTAACCAGTATTTAATATTTAAACGCATCGTATCTTCCCTCAAATCGAAAATATTATTTATATATGAAAAATAATTACGTTTTTTATCTTAGCACGGAAACTTAATAACACAATGAAAAAGATAAGATAAAAGTATTATAATTTTTGGCGGGCTTTTAGATAACGATCAATCCCATCTAAAAAGAACTTAAAGAAAAGACAAATGTTCAATAAGATGAGAACTTTAAAGAAAATATACCAATTGATAATTTTTAATGAGAAGTGAAAAAAGTCATAGATAATCACAAGCAAAATAAAAAGAATATTAGCTCGCAAAATATCTTTTGACCATTTATGATTGATAATATAGTGCCAAGTATTTTTTAGCATGGAAAAAATTGCTGTCATAATGAATCCTCACAAAATACTATAAAAAGTTTGCATAGATAATAGCAACAATAAAGAAAAAGAGGGCAGTAAGATATGAAACCTTAAGATTATCTCGCATTGTTAACGCCTTTCTAAAATGAAGATTGAATAAAAAATTCTCTATAATATAATAGTGATGTTTTGAATTAGCTGTAAAGGAGAAATTAATTTGAACTTACGAGTAAAACATTGGATTTATGGAATATTTTGCTTGTTAGTAGCAATAATTGCAATTGGTCCAGAATTACATGCTGCTTCTAATCCTGATGATAAAAAAGCAGTTGTCGAATCGCAAGTGAAAGAAGAACCGGTTAAGCGGGAATCAGCATCTAATAGTGAAGAACACATGCGGATGCCAATTGACTGGCATAAGTCCTCAGAGACTATTCCTTATCCTGACCTGAGTAAGGTAAAGCATTTTTGGGTTAAAGTTGACCTAAAAAAGAATCGAACTTACTTATATGATGGTTCAAAAATTATTTATACGATGTATAGTACTGGCGGAGTTTATGCAAAAGACCCGAAAACAGGTCAGATGAAGAGTGCTACGCCCACCGGAACATTTTATGTCCAACAAGAGCGCGGTGATAATTTCTTTAATCAGTCCTTGAAAGAAGGGGCTAATTATTATGTTTCATGGAAAAATCATGGTGAATATCTTTTTCACAGTGTCCCAACTAAAGCAGATGGTCAATATAATGAAAAAGAAGCAGCTAAGTTGGGAAAGACGCAAGGATCACACGGATGTATACGGCTTTCAATACCTGATGCGCAGTGGATGGAGCATAACTTGCCAGTAGGTACTAAAGTTGAAATTGTAGGTTAAGTTTTTAAAGTCAATATTTTTAGCCCGATTAAAATTAAGTCGATTATCAAAAAACAAGCAAGTCCTTGGACAATTGAAATTTTAATTAATGGAAGAAAATATGTAAGAAGGTTATAGCTGAACAGAACAACGATTAGAATTAAATCGCACCCTAGCAAGTGGTTAAAAAAACGACCTTGCGATAATCGTGAAAACATATTAATAATCCTCCTTAATTAGCAATGGGGTATTTTCTGGAACGCCTTGGAGCCATTTGGCATCGGGCTTCGATACTTGAATTGTATTTTCAACTGGTGCTACTTTTTGCAGGTTACGTGAAACACGATGATTATCCATATCAGTAAGTGGCGTTTCAATATAGTATCCGTTATTGATCCCAAGCCAATATTTAGCAGTTGCTTGTCGCGAACCATTAATATGATAAATTTGTTGTCCACGAGCATGGAGAACACGAAGGGGATGCTGTTGGGTCGGCAAATTTATTCGAGCATTAATAGCATAGATAACACGGTGATTGCTAGTATTAACAACTAGAATTTTTTGAGGCCTTTTTAGGGCAATTAGTTCTAGTTGCTTTTTTTCAATTTGGGGGTATGTCCATTTTTCAGAAGCACGATGAATATTTGGCGAACGGAGCCGATTATAACTAAGGATTTGACTTGCTTTAGAAGCCTGAGAAATAAAACTACCAGTACAATATGTATAAATATTAAAGATAAAAATAAAAATGAAGAATAGGCCAATTGATATAATGAGCATGTGTTTTAGTTCTTTATTCATAACGAATCCCTTTATTATTTATTACTAAGTTTATCTTACCGTACTTGAAGGAAATAGGAGAATAGATTTCATGAAAAAATTCACAATTTTTATTTTATCCTTATTTACTGTACTAACCATAGGCGCACAAACGGTAACAGCTAGCAGCCGGATTGACGCAACGGCCGCAATAATGGCCGATGCATCAACAGGCCAAATTATTTACAAGCAAAATGCTGATAAGGCACTTCCGGTTGCTTCAATTACCAAATTGCTAACTATCCTAGTAATTGAAGATGAGATTCAACAAAAGCAGCTTTCGTGGGATACACAAATAAAGATTACGCCAGAGATAGCCGCAATTTCTAATGACCCCTCTTATTCAACGATTGGTTTAAAAGAAGGCCAATCATATTCAGTGCGGACGCTTATCAATGCAGCACTGGTAAAATCTGCTGACGGGGCAACAGTTGCCTTAGCGACTGCTACTGGTGATGGCACGGATGAATTTAACTTGAAAATGATGCAAAAGGCTAAGAAAATCGGGATGACTAACACCAATATTGTCAATTCTGTTGGCTTAGATAATGGTGATATGAAAAACTTCAAGTTGGCTGATCTTCCTAGTAATGCTTCAAATACAATGAGTGCTCGGGATGTAGCTATTTTATCTCAATATCTTGTAAAACATTATCCCGAGCTTTTGCAGATTACGGCCCAAAAAGAAGTTAAGATTCAGATTGCAAAAGACCAAGTAAAAAACGAAAAAAACTTAAATAAAATGTTACCCGGAGAATCTTATACAGTTAAGGGAGTAAAAATCGATGGCCTTAAGACTGGTACATCTGATAGTGCAGGTGCCTGTTTTGCAAGTACGGGGAAATACCGTGGTCACCGAATAGTTACTGTGATTCTCCACGCAAAAGGCGATGATAAAGATAATCGTTTTAAGGCGACACAGGAGCTATACAAGATATTAAAAAACGAGGAACATCTCCAAAGTATCAAGGTACCTGCTTCTGTAACAACCCGTAAAGTTGCTAACGGGGCAGCGAAAACAATGGAATTAGGACCACATCAAGTGACAATATGGAGCCCATATGATACTAGGACAGACTACACGATTGGAACTGAGTATAAAAAGAACCTTCTCAATAAAAGAGGAAAGTTGGTTGCGCCGATATGGAAAGATGAACGCGTTGGGAGTTTGCGCATAACCAGTAATCAATTAGAAACGCTTAATGGTGAACCTTTAATGTACTCTCTGTATAGTTCAAATGATGTTCGGCGGGGGAATTTCTACCAACGCTTACTACACTAATTCTTAATTGAAATGGGTGAATGAATATGAAAAAGAGTTACCGTGGAATTACGCTGACAATAATAGTTATCATTATCGCCATTGTTGGTGGTGCAATATGGTATCAGCAAAAGCATCGTAAGTATGTGCAATCTACTACTCCGACATTGTTCTTTCATGGCGGGGGTAGTAGTTATCATGCCGAAGAACATATGGTAAATGCAGCGAAAAAGGCTGGGGTGACGAATACGGTTTTGCGGGCAAATGTTGACCGCGCAGGGAAGGTTACTTTGCATGGTTCAATGCATAAGGGAGCAATTAATCCGATTGTCGAAGTTAATTATGAGGATAATCGGCAAATTAACTTTAATAAGAATGGTGAGTATGCAACAAATGTTGTTAAAGCTTTACAAAGCCGATATAAGATTACCAAAATTAATATGGTCGGTCATTCCCTGGGAAATATTTCCATTATTTATTATATGTTACAAAATGGACAAAACCCTAAGATGCCCCGTTTGCAGAAACAGGTTGACATTGCTGGACATTTTGCAGGATTAACATTTAAGCAATTTCCGGCTGCCGTTCAACAACCAGCGGGGATGAAGCTTAATAAAAATGGAAAGCCAAATAAAATGAATGCTACTTATCAGCAGATGACTCGTGCACGGCAAGCATACCCTCAGGGACAAGTCGCGGTACTTAATATTGTCGGCGATGTTGGTGACCACACAGACGGTCGTGTTGATAATATTTCATCTTTATCGCTTAAATACTTAGTTGGAACGCGCGCAAAGTCATATCGGGTTCTCAAAATCACCGGCAAAGACGCGCAACACTCAAAATTGCATGATAATGCTCAAGTAGACAAGGCACTAATTAACTTTTTGTGGGGAAAATAGCCAAGATAGATAAAAGCCGTTAGCGTTCAAAAATGAACGCTAACGGCTTTTTGATGTATTTCACTAAATTTTATAAGTAACGAGTCTACATTCGACTATGATGACAACGATGGGTGCTTAAAAATTGCTTACTATAAGCATCGACAGCACGGAATGCTTGCGCTACATCATCAGGACTAACCGCAAATGGTAAGCGGTCCATTGTATCTTGCTCAGAACAAGCAGCTTCGCCAGCCTTGAGTAATTTTTCATCGGAAACATTCTCCAGATGAAGGTCTGCAAGGGTTGTTGGCAAACCTAACGATAAGATAAATTGGAAATATTTATTATAACGTTCTTTATCGGCACCTTCGAGCATTAGTTGGGTTAAAGTTCCATAAGCAACTTTTTCACCGTGTGTTAAGTCATGGGTTTCTTCAAGGATAGTTAAACCATCATGAATTGCGTGCGCACCAGATAAACCACCGCTCTCAAAACCAAGGCCACTCATCAGCGTATTAGCTTCGACAATCTTGGCGAGTGCGGGCGTAACAACGTGATCTTGAGCTGCGGCAACAGCAAGGTGGGAATAATCAAATAAAGTATCCTCACACTTTTGCGCAATCGCATTACCAACCAATGTTTGTTTTTCGCCAAGCATTGTATCGCTGTTAGCCTTAGCAACTGCTTGGGCTTCAACATTTGTTGCAAGCGCATCTGCAATTCCTGAAATTAACATCCGGACAGGACCACCCGCGATTACTTGGGTGTCAACCAACACTAAGTCAGGATTTTGGTTATAGAACCGGTAGTGGTCAAAGCCACCGTCATCGGTATAGATAACTGAAAGTCGTGAACAAGGGGCATCATTAGAAGCAAGCGTTGGCATAATTACTACTGGTAGATGTAAGTTATCAGCGATAGCCTTAGCGGTGTCAACTGTCTTGCCACCACCGAGGCCGTAAATTACTGAAACGTTATTTTCTTTACCGATAGCAGTTACTCGGTCAACTTCATTGGTTGATGACTCGCCATTAAACTGTACGCGAGTGACATCATAACCGTTATCCTGTAAGTATTCTTCAAACTTTTGACCAACGATTTTATAAACCGTATTGCCCGCTAATAATAAGGGCTTTTTGCCAAAGTTTTGTAAATACTTATCACTTTCGAAAAGTACACCTTTGCCTTGAATGTAAGACGATGGTGAACCGAATTCTTCAACCATATTAAATCCCTCCAGTATATACTTTGTGTACTCTTTAACAATATCACTTTTAAAGCTTTGAGGGAAGTTTCGGCTCATTTAATTAATTTAAAATTAAGTGTTGACTTTGAATTATTAGAATGTTTTAATAATAGACAATAATTAAACGGAAAGGAAGATTCTTGATGACCTCATTATCATTAACTGCTAAGAACTATTATTTTGGCTTTGCTTACTTTATGTAGGTCCGTGCTGTTTAGGTGCGGACTGGGACGTTCGGACCTAAGCAGAGTTGAGTTAATGATGCTTTGCTAGGTGTTAGTCTAGTAGAGCGAGATATTCAGGGTTCCTGTATATAATTACGGCGAATTGACATATCGCCCAAGGCGCTAACTAGATTGACTGAGTCTCAGATCTGGTTAGCGCTTTTTTACGATTATTAAAGGGAGAGAAGAGATATGGAAATGCCTGTTGCCGAATCACAGATTAATAAGCGTCGCTTGTCACTGAGCCTTTACTTGAACTACTTGATTCATGGCTTTGGAATCATTATCTTAGCGCAAAATATGGTTGCTCTTGGGAGTGTCTGGCAAGTACCGATTAAAACAGTATCTTTTGTTATTTCGGGAATTGGAATCGGGCGGTTAATTGCTTACCTAATAACTGGAACCTTAGCTGATATGCTTAGTCGAAAATTGTTTGTGTTTATTGGCATGGCCTGCTACCTGATTTTTGCTATTGGGATGGTAATGACACACAGTATTCCGGTTGCTTATGGTCTAGCGATTTTAGCAGGAATTGCTAATTCGGCACTAGATGCAGGGACATACACGACTTTAGTAGAAATGAATAATGGTAAAGGCTACGATACGATTTTAATTAAAGGCTTTGTTTCGCTTGGGGAATTTATCTTGCCATTAATTGTCGCGGCTTTATCGGCTAATAATTTATGGTTTGGTTGGTCCTTTATTGTAATGGCGGTATTGATTATTACAAATATGATTAATATGAGCATTATCAAATTTCCTAAAATTCAACGGATAACGCTCCATCACCATCAACAAACGGTTCGTCGACCTAAGAAGTCAATTAGGAAAATATTTGCAACAATCCTCCTGCTCGGATACGGTTACTCATCCATGGCTGTGATGATTTGGTTTACACAGTGGATTACCCTTTTTGCGCAGAAGTCCCTCGGGTACGGCAACCTTGCTGCTCATACACTCTTATCGCTTTACAGTGTTGGTTCAATTATAGGAGTAATTACTTTATTTATCTTGTTAAAGCGGAATGTTAATGAAATGACTTTATTGGTTAGTTTGAATTTAACGGCAGTTATCGCGTTACTCATTATCCTAATTGCGGGGAATAATATTAACCTTGTCAGTGTAGCCAGTTTGGTATTTGGATTTAGTGCTGCTGGTGGAATTATGCAGACGGGATTAACGGTTTTCATGAACCTTTACCCCCGCCATCGTGGCATGGTAACCGGAGCATTTTACTTTTTTGGCAGTATCGCCTCATTCACGGTTCCGCTAATTACGGGTGTTTTATCCGCGCATAGTATTCAATTAGCATTTGCGGGGGACCTAGCAGTTGCCGTTAGTGGAACAATTTTAATGGTTATTTTAGCTTTATTAAATACAAAGGGGAAGATTAATAATGGAACGAATTGATGGACACACGATTTTAATTGGCCTTATGGCAACACCAATCAGACACTCAATGTCACCAACGATGCATAACAATGCTTTTGCTAAATTAGGCTTAAATTACGCCTATCTTGCTTTTGAAGTGGGTAATGACCAATTAGCGGATGCGGTGCAGGCGATTCGCACGCTTGAGATGCGGGGATCAAATGTTTCAATGCCAAATAAACAAAAAATTTTACCGCTCCTCGACAAACTATCGCCAGCAGCTGAGATGGCTGGAGCGGTCAATACTGTGGTAAATGATAATGGCGTATTAACTGGCTATACTACTGACGGAACCGGCTTTATGAAATCGCTAGCGGATGAAGGCTTGGATATCCGGGGCAAGAAAATGGTGTTAACTGGTGCTGGTGGTGCAGGAACCCCGATTGCCATTCAAGCCGCATTAGATGGGGTAAAAGAGATTGCGATTTTTAACCGGCAAGATGCCCAGTGGCAACAGGCTAAGAAGAATGTTGAAATGATTAATTCGCAGACAAACTGTCATGCCAGCTTGCATCATTTGGAGGATCGCGATGATTTCAAGCATGAGTTAGCAACGGCTGATATTTACTGTGATTCAACTGGGGTGGGAATGAAACCGCTGGAAGACATGACCCTTGTTGAAGATCCGGGATGGTTCCATAAGGATATGATTGTTTTTGATACAGTTTATGCGCCGCGAGAAACAAAGCTCATGAAAGTTGCTAAAGAGGCTGGTGTTAAACACGTCCTCAATGGCTTGGGGATGATGCTCGAACAGGGCGCGGAAGCCTTTAAGCTTTGGACTGGAGTAGCGATGCCTGTTGAATATATTCATCAGTTATTATTTGACGAGGAGCAAGAATAGATGCGGACAGTTGAAGTAAACGGCCTTGAAATCGGAGCGGGTAAACCTAAAATTGCAGTTCCGTTAGTAGAGGCAACAACAAGGGCACTAGTTAGTGCTGCGAAACAAGCCTGCCAAGAGCCGATTGATATGGTTGAATGGCGGCTGGACTTTTTCGCTAAGATTCATAACAGGGCAGCAATCATTGAAACTGCTCGGGTGTTACGTCAGATTTTAGAAGACCGCCCATTATTAGTTACTCTCAGAACAAAAAATGAGGGTGGTAATTATCAGCCAACGATTGCGGAATATACTAATATTTACCGCGAATTAATTAAAAGTCATTTAGTCGATTTGATTGATATTGAAGTTTTGCAACCGCCAACTGCAATTCTGCCGTTAGTTCGGTTAGCACATAATGAGCAAGTAAAAGTTATTATGAGTAATCATGATTTTTCCCAAACACCGCCGGCAACTGTCCTGCAAGCGCGGATTGAACGAATGGCTGATCTTGGTGCTGATATCGCAAAATTCGCGGTTATGCCACAGTCGCGGGGAGACTTATTAACGATTTTAAGAGTTAGTCTTCATCATGCTGATTTGACAGATGGGATTCCATTAGTGGCGATTGGCATGGGACAACAAGGGAAAATCATCCGAATTGGTGGAGAAATTTTTGGTTCCTGTATCAGTTTCGGTACCGTTGGGAAAGCATCGGCGCCTGGTCAATTGGCAGTAGCTAAATTAAGTGAAATTCTAGATGTACTACATGAGTAAGGAGGGTCAATATGGAAGATTTATCAACAAGTCGAAAGAAAATCAATGAACTTGATCAACAGCTGGTAAAACTTCTTGAAGAGCGTTTTAACGTGGTAACAGAGGTAAATGATTATAAGCGTCAACATGATTTACCGATACTTGATGCCAAACGGGAACAACAGGTGCTTGCTAAAGTAGCAGGTTTAACTAATCGCTCTGACCTTCTCCCATACCTCCAAGAAATTTATCAAGAAATTATGCAACGTTCACGAGAATACCAAAAGCGCCAACGAAAGGATTGAATTAGATGCATTATATTACAGCAGGAGAATCACATGGCCCGCAACTAACAGGGATTATTGAAGGAATCCCAGCCGGTTTAACAATTGATATTGAAAAAATTAACCAAGCGCTTGCAAGCCGGCAAGGAGGTTATGGTCGTGGGAATCGGCAAAAAATTGAACATGACCAAGTTGAAATAGTTGGCGGCTTACGTCATGGCGTCACCCTGGGTTCACCACTGGCCTTAATTGTAAAAAATCGGGACCATGCGCATTGGTCTGAAATTATGAATCCGACTAGTCCAGCAACCCCAGCCAACACTGTTCGGCGGGTTGAACATCCCCGTCCTGGTCATGCAGATTTAGTTGGCGGGATGAAATATCGGCACCGCGACTTACGAAATGTTCTGGAACGTTCTTCGGCCCGTGAGACAGCAATGCGGGTTGCGATTGGAAATATTTGTGAACAGCTGTTGGCAGCCCTTGATATTCAAATAATCGGTTATGTTCAGCAAGTGGGGCCGGTAAAAATTGATACCGAGCCTTCGCAGGCACTAACAGTTCCCCAAATACAAAAACAAGTGGCAGCTAATGACCTGCGCATCCTCAATCAAGATAAGGTTACTTTAATCCATGACTTAATTGACCGGACAAAGCGCGAGGGAGATACGCTTGGCGGAGTTATCCGGGTGGTAGTTGAGAAGGTTCCTGCTGGCTTAGGGAGCTATATTAGTTGGGATACTAAGTTAGATGCTAAGTTAGCCGGTGCCGTTATGGGCGTTAACGCGATTAAGGGCGTTAGTTTTGGTGACGGGTTTAAGGATGCTGCAAGTTTGGGCAGTCAGGTAATGGACGAAATAAATTATGACTCGACAAAGGGCTTTTCCCGCCTTACTAACCATCTTGGCGGTTTTGAAGGCGGCATGACTAATGGGATGCCAATTATTATTAATGCGGCAATGAAGCCAATCCCGACCCTTTACAAACCATTGCAAACGGTTGACGTAAATACGAAGGAACCGTTAAAAGCAAATGTTGAGCGCTCAGATACGACGGCGATTGTACCAGCATCAATTGTCGTTGAAAATGTTGTCGCAATTGAACTAGCGAAAGCAATAACGGACGCCTTTGAATCCTCGAATATTGGCCGGCTTAAAGATGAAATTAATCGTTACCGGCAAGAATTGGTGGAATACTAATGATTATTCATACCTTGGGACCAGCTGAAACGGATAGTTATCAAGCAGCCGTAACTTATCTTCGGAAGCAAAACCTTAACGGCCGCATTACCTTACATCCTAGTTTTGAAGATATCTATCAGCACCTTGAACAATTAACGGAGGATTATTTGATAGTTCCGGCAGCGTTTCGCAATCAGCAAGGAGATAGTTGGGGTGACTTACACTATCGCTATGCTAACCAGCTAAAATTAGTTGATAGTCTAGTGACTGAACTGGCGCCCATGGTATTACTGCAACGTGATGATCCTAGTTCGTCAGTTGCTTATACTCATGCCGCCACATTAGAACTATTGCGGGCAAGCGTTGCTGAAAATATAACTATTGTAACGGTTCCGAGTAAATATGAGGCTTATCAACGATTTATAAATAACGGCCGATATGCTTTGACTAGTAAGAAATTTGTTCGCTTAAAGGCGGGAATAAAAATTAATCAGGAATATACTACCCAAATGCTGTGGGGAATTTACCAAATAGGAGGAAGAAACGATGAAAACGTTGCTACCAGCTAAAAATGGCTTACATGGTACTTTGATGGTTCCGGGAGATAAGAGTATCTCACACCGGGCAATAATGCTAGGGGCTATCAGTCATGGTGAGACAATGATTCATCACTTCCTCAATGGTGAAGATTGTCGATCAACGATGCAGGCGTTTAGAGAACTTGGTGTTGTAATTGAACAAGCCGATAATGATGTGTTAGTTCATGGTCATGGGTTTAACCACTTAAGACCGGCGGCGAAACCATTAAATATGGGAAATTCTGGGACAACAACGCGCTTAATGATGGGGATTTTAGCAGGAACCCCCTTTGCTACCACTTTGGTAGGTGATTTTTCCCTTCAACGACGACCGATGGAACGGGTCAGTCAACCCTTAAAGGCATTTGGGGGAGAAATTGAACTAGCTTCCTCAGGAACATTGCCCGCAAAGGTTATCGGTCACCCTTTGCATCATGCTGAATATCATATGACGGTGGCTAGTGCACAAGTTAAGAGTGCTTTGATTTTTGCTGCATTGCAAGCAGACGGCAAGTCAACGATTATTGAGAAATTACCAACAAGAAACCACACTGAGATTATGCTCCAACAATTTGGGGCTGAAATCACAACGAGTAATGAACGAATTATTTCAGTAACACCGCAGCCTCATTTAACGGGGCAAGTAGTTGAAGTACCAGGAGATATCTCTTCAGCTGCCTTTTTCCTTGTTGCGGGGACGATTGTTCCTAATTCAGAGCTAACATTGCAACGTGTTAACCTGAACCCGACTCGCACAGGTATTATTCAAGTATTGCAGAAAATGGGAGCTAAACTATCGATTGAGGAATTGCCGACAAAGGGTGAACCGTTGGGCAATATTACCGTTAAAAGCAGTGAACTTCAGCCAATTAATGTGGGGGCAGCGATGATTCCAAGCTTAATTGATGAGTTGCCATTGGTTGCCCTGCTAGCAGCTTGTGCTAACGGTCAAAGTAAAATTACTGGTGCCGAGGAATTGCGGGTAAAAGAAACGGACCGCATCAAAACTGTTGTTGAAGAATTAAGGAAATTAGGGGTTCATGTAGAAGAACTGCCGGATGGCATGATTATTGATGGTCAGGCAACTTGGCAAGTTCGTAATTCACAATTAGCGAGTCATGGGGACCATCGAATCGGGATGATGGATGCAGTAGCAGCCTTAAAAGCAAGCGATGAATTAACCTTAACTGATGAAAAGGCGATTAATATTTCATATCCTGACTTCTTTACTGATTTAGAAACACTAGCGGGGAGGAATTAATGGTGGAAACAGTTTTTATTAAAGGCCTAGGCTTGATTGGCAGTTCATTAGCCCGCGCAATTAAGCAATCGCATCCCCAAACGCAAATTATCGCCAGTGATATCAATGAAGAAGCATTACAATATGCAAAAGAGAATAACATTGCGGACAAGGTCGTGACTGATATGACAGGGAGCGGGCAGGCCGATTATATTATTTTGGCCAGTCCGGTTTCACAAATTATTAAGGATATCGCTACGTTAGCTAAGCTGAACTTAAAGCCGGGAGTAATTATCACCGACGTCGGCAGCACTAAACAAACTGTTATGCAAGCAGCACGGGTTTTAACGCAACGTGGCGTGACTTTTATCGGTGGGCACCCAATGGCCGGCTCACATAAGTCTGGTGTTCAAGCAGGTCGGGCTGACTTAATTGAGAATGCCTACTACTTTTTACTGCCGGCATCACAAACAGCGGATGTTACAAAATTAACGCGGTTGCTTGCGGGAACGAATGCTAAGTGGCTCCCACTAAGCCCGGCCCAGCATGATAAAATCGTAGCCCAAATTAGTCATGTACCGCATATTATTGCGGCAGAATTAGTTAACCAAACCCAGCAGACATTCCAAGATGAACCAGTTGGCATGCGGGTAGCTGCAGGAGGATTCAAATCGGTGACGAGAATTGCTGCTTCGGACCCGACAATGTGGAGTGCAATATTGCTTAACAATAAGGACCTAATTTTAAACCAGTTAAATGACTATATTACGGGATTAGCAAATATTAGCAGCTTGCTTGAAAAAGAGGCTCGGTCAGCATTATTTGACTTCTTTCAGCAGGCGAAAACCAGCCGTGAGAGTTTAAATACGCCTGCACGGGCGCCGTTCTATGATTTATTTCTTAATATTCCGGATAAACGTGGCGAGATTGCCAAGGTGACGGGGATGTTGGCTAAGCAAAACCTTTCATTAATCAATATTCAAATTTTAGAAGTTCGTGAAGATATTAACGGGATTTTGCAATTGGTTTTCAGTACAGCAGCAGACCGCGACCAAGCAGCTCATATTTTGGCAGATGAGTATGAAATCGTAACGAGGTGAAATGATGAAATTAATATTAATTGGCTTTATGGGCAGCGGGAAGACAACGATCAGTCAGTTTCTGGGACAGCAGCTAGCTGAACCGGTTCTTGACTTAGACCGCGAGATTGAACGGCAACAGCAGCAAACTATTCCGCAGATTTTTGCGCAAAGTGGTGAAAAAGGTTTTCGCCAAATCGAACACGATGTATTACAACAGAGTATAGGCTTTTCGGGGATCCTTGCGACTGGCGGAGGAACACCGTTGCGCGCGGATAACCTGCAGCTGCTTCGTCAGGCAGGCGTTCCGGTTATTCTCTTAGTTGCTAGTCCCGCAGAAACTTATCGGCGTCTTCAGCAACAGGATAACCGACCGCTGGGGAATAAATTAGATGTTGCTGGCATTCGCCAATTACAACGTGACCGGCAGCCATTTTATGATCGTTGTGCTGATGTTAGCATTATGACCGATGATCGAACACCAGCAGAAATTACCCAGGAAATAATTAAATATCTTCAAAAATAAAAGGAAGGGTAAATAACCTTTTCGCCAAGGTGGTGGTTAGCACAGTCCGGGCTGATTATCGTTCGTCCTTAGACGCGAACCTTGTGGTTATTTGCGATCGTTCTTTAAAATAGTAAAGGGACTGTGACATAAGTCTCCTATATAGTTGAAAATGCTACAGCGCAGTACACAAAGGGACTCTAGCGTTCGGAAAATCCGAACACTAGAGTCCTCTTTGTGCTTGCGGGGGTTCGAAAACGAACTAGCAAGCTAGTTCTGTCTCACTCCCTTTTAGGTTATTTATTGTTAGCATCAGGATTGGTAATCTTGATCCGGTTTGAATCAGTTGAGGAGTGATTTTGTTCCGGAGCATCGGTACTGTAATCATCGACTGTTGATCGATCACCATTTTCTGAGAAGATACTGGTTGATTTAACCCCTTTCTTCTTTTCAATCCGTTCAGCCCGTTTTAATCCATTGGAATAGTTATAGTCTGCTGGATTGACGTTCTTAAATCCTTTTGGATGGTAAAAACGTAAGAGGTTCTTTTCATTAAGCGAATCAGATAGACTCAATTCTTCGTTTACGAAAGCTTGGTCCTTCTTTAACTTCTCTTGTTGCTTTTTAGTTAGCTTAGCTTCTTTACCAGTACGGTTTTTGTAAACTGTTCCGCCCACACTGGTGTAGGTTGGGGTGATGAAGTCGCGGTTTCGGAAAGCAACAATCTGATTGTGCTTGCTGGAGAACAGGTCGGTTCCAAACTGAATATACCGTTTGCTGCTAATACCCAATAAGTGCAGGAGGGTTGGCAAGACATCCACTTCTCCACCATACGTATGGTCAACTCGTCCGTGACCATCTCCTGGAATAACAAACATCAACGGTACCCGCTGTAGCTGAGCATTATCAAAGTCGTTCCAATCATCGGCATTCTTACCAAGAACGCTAGCTAGTGAAGGGTTTTCACTATTTGAAATCCCATAGTGGTCCCCATAAATCATAATGATCGACTTCTTATCTAGCCCAGTCTTTTGTAAGTAGTTAAAGAACTCTTGAATTGATTGGTCAAGATAATGTGCGGTAACAAAATAATTATCAACATTACTGTCACCGGTATCCGTTGTCTGGAAGTTAGGATCTTTATCTTCGTCATCAAGTGTGTATGGGAAGTGATTAGTTACGGTAATGTACTTAACATAGAAAGGTTGCTGGAGGGTCTGGAGGTACTTAACTGAATTCTTAAATAGCAGCTTATCCTTAAGACCGTATCCGGTCGCCTTATCACCAGAAGTATCGTAGTAACTAGCATCAAAGAAGTATTGGTAACCGAGATTTTTGTAGACATTATTACGATTCCAGAAACTAGCAACATTTCCATGGAAGACAGCACTGGTATAGCCAGCCCGTTGGTTGAGAATCGCAGGAGCTCCTTGGAATGTATTATCACTACCGAGAGTTGCAAAAAGTGAACCCTGCGGTAAACCAAATGTACTAGTCTCTAATAAATTCTCGGCATCACTAGTTTTCCCTTGACCAACCTGGTGGAAAAAGTTATCAAATGAGTAAGTATCCTTACCGTTATAAAGGGAATTAAGGAAAGGAGTGACTTCTTGTCCGTTAATTTTTTTATTAATCAAAAATTGCTGGAAGCTTTCGAGGTGGATCACAATGACATTTCGTCCTTTTGCAATTCCATACATTTGCGGATTAGCAGGTGCATAATGCTTGTCCGTAAATTTTTTAACTTTTAGCAGTTCCGGTTTGGTTGCACTTTGCCGCATATTATTAATATGCTGGGATTTAACTAAGTCATAGCCCGTAAAGGCATCAATCCCCAGATACTTTACAATGTAAGACCGGTCGAATGTGCGGCCGAGCAACTGTGGGCGGCTCATTTCAGCAAACGACAAGTTGACGCCGAATAGAACCAGGGAGACTGAAGTGAAGGCAAATGCCAGCCGTGTTCCGATCGCCCGCGGATCAAACTTGATGACCTTGCAAAGCATTAAGACCACAATGACAACGATATCTAACCAATAAAAAACATCGTGAAAATTGGTTAAGGCTAATGAGCTCCCGCTTAAACCTTGATTAACCTTTGAATAGCCCGTCATTGTCGCAATTGTCATAAAATCAGTAAATTCACGATAATAAATGACATTTAGGTAAAGCAACAAAGTATTTGCGATGTCCAGCCCCATAATAACGGGGTAAAAAAAGCGGGCACGTTTAAAATAAAATGCCAAACTATAGATAAAAGCAGTCGTTGCTAAAGGGTTAAAAAACAGGATTAGATATTGAAATAATCCCGTGGCCCCCAGCTTGAAATCAGTAAAGTAAGCAAACAGGGTCTTTAACCAAAAAAGGATAACTAGGAGGGTGAAAAAACCAATCCTAGTATCCACAAATTTGCTTAATTTTTTCATTAGGAATGTTCCTCGCAATCAATATTGTTTGTTCTGGATTAGCGAAATAAAAATTCGACAAATCAAGAATTATTTTATCACAGATCGCTAAAAAACATTCCTTTTCACGAAATCGTTGTAGAAATTTAATTCTTTGCTGGAATCGTTGCTGGTGTTGGACTAGATAACCAGTCATCGCTGAATAACTTTTTAAGCTTTTTGTTGACCGGAATCCAGATCTCAGCTTTTAAGATATCTTTGAGGGAGGCAAAGAGAGTTTTGTCTTGCTGATATTTAGTCGTTAGGGGGATTCGGAGAAAGTGCCCTTCTTCAGTAATCACTATAATATTTTTACGGGAGACATTAATGATCTTAGCCGCAACAATATTTGCTTCGTTTGTATCTTTAAGTTTCATGTATACTTCATTCCTCCTATATTTCCTAGTGTACGAGCTGAATATGAAAGAAGTATGTTTAAAGCACTAAGTAAATTATTAAATAGTTTTCTACCCTTGTAAGCGGTACAATGAAAATAAATGGAGGGATTGTAATGACAAAACTAAATATTTATCTTGTTCGCCATGGGCAGACCTTTTTTAATATCTATAATAAGCTACAAGGCTGGAGTAATTCGCCATTAACGGTCAAGGGAAAAGAAGACGCTAAATTAGCTGGTGAAAAGTTGCAAAATATTCATTTCGATGGTGCGTTTTGCAGTGATACAACGCGGGCAATAGAAACAATCCAAACAATTTTAAATATGAATCAGGAAAACTCAGTAAAACAACCAGTGACGGCTCCATATTTCCGAGAAGAATTTTATGGGTCATATGAGGGAACCAATATGGACCTTGCCTGGTATAATGCAGGAGCACCACACGGCTTGAAGGACTTTCATGATATTGTGGAAAAATATTCAATCGGGCAAGCAAAGGATTGGCTAAAAGATGCCGATCCGTTTCATGATGCCGAAAATAATGAGGAGTATTGGGAGCGGATGGATAAGGGACTAGCACTTATTCGTAATGCTGACTTGCCAGATGACGCCAATGTTTTATGGGTGAGCCATGGTAATACGCTACTGAGTTTAGTCGAGCGTTTTGGTCATGGAAAATATGATGTAACAGTTCGTCCCGCCAATGGGAGTTTAACTACTGCCGTCTTAACAGACGATGATATGCAAATCATTGAATATAATAAATAAAAAGCAGGAGATTGGCCTTTTTGACAAGGCAGCTGGTAAGCTAACGGGTTAACGGGCTGATGATCTTACTTGAAATTATAAAAAGAGCGATGTTTAATCCCAATATTACTACGTTAAGATACTGGTCTAAGCCATCGCTCTTTTCGATTGCCATCTGAAGATTAGTATATTTAATCATTTGTTGAATTAATTTGAAGTATTTTGAAATTTATAGAAAACGCTTACTAAAATAAAAGGTGGGGGATTAAACAATAAGGAGTGGATAGTATGGATAAGACAGTGAGCAAACAACGACCACGCTTTAAGCTAAAAATGCCAGGAGCCTTTACAATCTTATTCTTTCTGACAGTGATCGCGGTAATGCTGACGTGGGTCATTCCCGCGGGTAGTTATTCTAAACTAACCTACGCGAATGATCATTTGCAAGTTGTCCAGCCGAATGGCGACAAAAATGTCTATCCGGCAACGCAAGCTACTTTGAAGAAGCTGAACTTACAGATTAATATCGATCAGTTTAAGTCTGGGGCAATTAATAAACCGATCTCGGTTCCGGGAACTTACGAGCGGTTAAAGCAGCACCCAGCTAAAATTAGCGATATTTTTACAAGTATGGTTGAAGGGACGATTGAGTCTGTTGACATTATGATCTTTATCCTAGTCTTAGGTGGACTGATCGGAGTCGTTAAGGCCAGTGGTGCCTTTGAGTCAGGACTAGCGGCCCTTTCAACTAAAACTAAGGGAAAAGAGTTTATCCTAGTTTTCCTAGTAACGGTTTTACTAGCACTGGGAGGAACGCTCTGTGGAATTGAAGAAGAAGCAGTTGCGTTTTATCCAATTCTCGCCCCTGTATTTATTGCCATGGGCTATGATTCAATTGTTTGTGTGGGGGCAATCTTCTTAGCTAGTTCACTTGGAACAACTTTTTCGGTAATCAACCCGTTTTCAGTTGTTATTGCTTCTAATGCCGCCGGAACGACCTTTACTCAAGGAATGAGCGGACGGATTGTCGGACTAATCGTTGCGGTGATTTGCTTACTGTTCTACTTGCATTGGTATGCGCGGCATGTTCAAAAGGATCCGCAATTTTCTTATTCTTATGATGATAAGGCTAAGTTCGATCAGATGTGGGCAATGGATACTAGTGAAGAAAGAGACCAACGTTTTACAACGAAGAAGAAAATTATTTTAATTCTATTTAGTTGTGCCTTTCCAATCATGATTTGGGGAGTAATGGCAAGAGGATGGGCCTTTCCTAATATGGCGTCAGCTTTCTTAACGATTGCAATTATTATTATGTTCTTAACTTGTTTTGGGAAGCGAGATGGCTTGGGTGAATATAAGACCACGACCGCTTTCTCTGATGGCGCTGCTAGTTTAGTTGGTGTTTCACTGATTATTGGATTAGCGCGAGGAATCAATAAGGTCTTAAATGATGGGTATATTTCTGATACAATCTTGTTCCAGTCCTCGAAATTGGTTGCACACATGAATGGCGGCTTGTTTATCATTGTGATGATGTTTGTCTTCTTTGTATTGGGCTTTATTGTGCCATCATCATCAGGGTTGGCAGTTTTAGCAATGCCGATTCTGGCACCGTTGGCCGATACGGTTCATATTCCGCGGTATACCGTGGTAACCGCCTACCAATTTGGTCAATATGCAATGTTATTCTTAGCACCGACTGGACTAGTAATGGCAACGTTGCAAATGCTTGATATGCGGTATTCACACTGGTTACGGTTTGTTTGGCCAGTAGTCGTATTTGTGCTTGTTTTTGGGGGCGGTATCTTAGTCGCCGAAGTTTTGTTAGCTTAAAGATAACTGGTTACTAATAGGAGTTTTTGATACTGACAGTAAAAAGAGGAAGCTAGAAAGTAACGGCCATGTCGTGGCGGCTATTTTCTAGCTTCCTTAATTTTTATCTTACATCATTGCTGATTCTTTCCGATCCTTTTGCCATTTTAGGCCAATTCCCGTAATTCCACTAAGAATGGAGAATACTGGCGAGAAGAGACTAAAGAAAGCAAAGGGGAGGAAATGAAGAACAGGAACACCCAGGGTTGAAGCGGCAAATGATCCAGCTACTCCCCATGGTATAAGGTAGTTAATCACGCTTCCGCCATCTTCGAGTACCCGACTGAGAGCTAATGGAGAGAGGCCCATTTTATCAAAGGCTCCCTTAAAGGCTTTTCCTGGAAGGATAACAGAGAGGTATTGTTCACCAACAAAGAGGTTAATGCCAATTCCTGACAAAATCGTTACGGTAATAAGGCTTCCTGGCTGGTGCAAGTGAGCAACTAATGGTTTCATCGCGGATTGCACAATATTAAATTTCATGAGGATTCCTCCTAATGAAAGGGTTACGATAATCAGGGAAACGGTCCCCATCATACTGCTGATACCTCCCCGCGTTAGCAATGCATTCACGGATGCATCACTGGTGTGGGCAACAAAACCATCGCTAATAAGTTTTGCTAAAGATTGGAGCGAAGTGTGTGGATTTTGGAAGAAAATCATGACGACGGTTACGATGATGTTGATAAATAATGTTGGGATGGCTGGAATGTGACGCCAAGCGCAGATAAACATTAGCGCGATCGGTAGAAGTGCCCACCAAGAAATAGCAAATTGTTGATGGAGGATGGCGGTGGTGTGAGCAATTTTGCTGGCGCTCATTTGTGAACCGGAATTACCAAGAAACCAGAAAATAATTAATGATACAACGAATGAGGGGATTGTTGACCACATCATATTTTTAATATGGGCGAAAAGGTCACTCCCAGCAATTGCAGAAGCTAAGTTAGTGGAGTCCGAAAGAGGCGACATTTTATCACCAAAGACGGCGCCGGAGATGACTGCCCCAGCAACTAGCGCTGGGTTAACATTCATTGCCACGCCCATTCCAAAAAGGGCGATCCCGATTGTTGAAATCGTGGTAAAACCACTACCGATAGAGAGACCAACAAGGGAACAAACGATAAAGGTTGAAGGAACAAAGAATTGACTACTGATGAGCTTAAACCCGACAATCATAATTGTGGGGATAACTCCAGCATGGATCCAGACGGCAATCAAAGCACCGATTAGGATAAAAATAAAGATGGGGATGATGGCGGTACTAATCCCCTCTTGGATTCCTTGATGGATTTCTTCCCAACTAGCGCCACGAAATTTTACCCAAAAAATGAGTAAGGCAATAACAAATAAAACTGGAATTTGTGGTGACAACCCAAATTTAATTACGGCTGTTCCTAAAATTATTAGCATAATAAGCAGTAAGGTAACTGCTTCTTTAAATCGAATACTCTTCATTAGACTTCCTCCTCGAAATAAAAAAGTCCCGTTGATATTGCTATCAACGGGACGATTAATTTTAAAACCGCGGTACCACCCACTTACGCATCCTAATACTATGCGCACTCATATCAGGTGGTAACGGCACTGATTATGGCCGGACAATTAATATCCTCGCGATAATTCGTGTCACTCCGCCTGACCGGTTCGCACCTCACCACCGGCTCTCTTACACCTAACGAAGGACCTACTGAAACGATAATTGTTGCAACTATAATATCGTGCTTGAATTTGAATGTCAATAATGAAATTAAAAAATTATGAGAATGAATTAATCATGGGCAGCCCACCGATGGTTAAAGAGCAGGTTGAGTAGTACCGCCGAAATACTAGTAACGACAATCCCATTGCCGAGGATGATTTGAAATTCAGTTGGCATATGTTGAAATAGTTGCGGATACATTGTAATTCCTAAGCCAAGACCGATTGAAACAGAGACGGTTAATAAATTAGCATTATTTGAAAAATCAACTTTGTGCAGAATTTGGACTCCTTGCACACCAACCATTCCGAACATCACAATCATTGCGCCGCCAAGGACTGGTTCGGGGATAACCGTAGCTAACGCGCCAACTTTTGGTAAAAGCCCCAGAATTAGCAATAAAAAGGCCGCGTAATAAACTGGTTGCCGACTTTTTACTCCTGACATTTTAAGGACACCAACATTTTCAGAGAAGGTTGAATATGGAAAGGTATTAAAAAGTCCACCAAGGATTGCGGCGATTCCTTCTGCCCGATAGCCATGCTCCAAGTCTTTACTCGTTAACTTTCGTCCCGTAATATCGCTAAGGGCAAAGAAAACGCCTGTTGATTCAATCATGGTAGTAAGGGAAACGAGAATCATCGTAATGATTGCACTGGCATTAAAGTGGGGAACGCCGAAGAAAAATAGTTGTGGTGCATGGAACCATGCTGCTTCACTAACTGGTTTGAGTGAAATAAAGCCCATCATTCCCGCGATTAATGAAGAAATCAAAATTCCTAATAAAATCGCAATTGACTTCATAAAGCCACGCGCAAAGGCATTAAATAAGAGGATAATTGCAATGGTTAGAAAACCGATGAGGAGGTTGGCAGGAGCGCCGAACGAAGCAGCAGTGGGAGTGCCACCGCCCAGATCTTGAAAACCAACGGGAACAAGGGTAAACCCAATAATCGTGATTAAGGAGCCGGTGACTACTGGTGGAAAGAATTTTTTCAAGCGGGCAAAGAAGCCGGCAATTAAGAAGACAAAAATTCCGGCCGCGATAATAGCACCGTACATATAAGTAATGCCAAGTTTCCCGCCGATCATTTCTAATGGCGTCACTGCCTGAACAGCACAGCCGAGGACGACTGGAAGACCAATTCCGGTTAGCGGGGTTCGCTTCAATTGTAGTAAGGTTGCGATCCCGCACATAAAAATATCAATTGAAACAAGGTAGGTCATCTGAAGCGTGGAAAAGTGCAAGTAATGACCGATAAGCAAAGGAACAAGAACATCTCCGGAATACATTGCGAGTAAGTGCTGGAAACCAAGTATAAAGTTCTTCCATTGCTGGGCAAAATCAATTTTTGCGTCGCTGCTAGTTGCGGAGATTATGGTTGCTGGTTCTTTCAAAATATGCCTCCTGAAAATTTACAAACCTAAATAAAAAAGACCGCGAACTAAGTCACAGCCTATCGATTCGTTTATATCTAAGCTTTAGTAAAAACAGGCAACTGCCAGCTTTTAAAATGAAAAATGCTTATAGTCTAAAGTTTAAGGCTTTAGGTAGAAACTAACCGACCGTATTTCGGTATTATATAGGCTTTTTATTTAAATGATGTAGTTATCCTAGCATTAATCCCGAATTAAATCAAGACTTTGTTCGTGAATTTTGGTAATTATCAAGCAATCTAGCTTTTAAAGTTCATCTTTTACGATTGAAAGAAAGTGGTATCATTAAAGAGTATACTAACTACGATAGAAGGAAGCGGATATTGATGAGGAAGCTAATGAGTAGTTGTACAGCAATGTTGGTAGGTAAAAAAGCAACGATTGACGGCTCAACAATTATTGCCCGTGATGAAGATGCGGAAGATGGCGTTAATCCTAAAACGTTCAAGGTTTTTCCAGCGAAGGATTACGATGGCGAACATTATGTATCAAAATATAATGGCTTAACGGTTGAGATGAAAGGCCATGGTTGCCGGTATACCGCGACCCCGAATGGAGTTCTTGATGAAGGACGGTGGGATGAACAAGGGATCAACGAGTATAACGTTGCCATGAGTTCAACGGAAACTGAGATGACGAATGCACGTGTCCTAGGGCATGATCCGTTAGTTAAAAATGGGGTTAACGAGGACTCGATGCTTTACCTTGTTTTGCCATTTATTAAGTCTGCTCGTGAGGGAGTCCAACGGTTAGGTGCCTTAATTGAGAAATATGGTACTGGTGAGAGTAACGGGATTGCTTTTAGCGATAAGGATGAAGTTTGGTATTTTGAAACTGGTGGCGGTCACCAATGGGTAGCCCAACGGATTCCTGATGATGCCTATGCAATTGCTCCTAATATTATGTGCATTGAAGAGATTGACTTTAACGATCATGATAGTTTCATGTACGCTTCGCAAATTAAAGCATTTGTTGATAAATATCACTTAAACCCTAATCCAGGAACATTTAATTTCCGTAATATTTTTGGAACCCAAGATGAAGCTGACGCATACTATAACACGCCGCGGTCATGGTATGGTCAAAAGTTATTTACTCCATCACTAGATCAAGAGCCAACCAGTCAAAAAATCCCATTTATTCAACACCCGGAAAAGAAAATTGCGGTAGAGGATGTTGAATACTTCTTGTCATCGCATTACAATGGCACGCAGTACGATCCAATGGGGACTTTTGCGTCTGGCGATAGGGACGATCAAAAGAAGTTTCGTTCGATTGCGCTTGATCGTAACCAGAGTTCATGTATTCTCCAAATTCGTAATGATGTGCCAGCAAAGTATGCAGCTATTCAGTGGCTTAACTTTGGCTTTTATTGTTATAGTCCATATGTGCCGTTCTTTACTAACATCAGCGATACGCCAGCAAAGTATAAATACGCAACGAATGATGTTCAGCCGGACAAGAGTGCTTATTGGTTGAATAAACTGCTCGAAGTCATTATTGAACCGCGCTATCATGAATTCATTAATGAAGTAAATGATTTTCGTGACCGCTGTCAAAGTTACGGGGTCAGTCGGGTTGATGCGGTTACAAGGGCTGCGGAGGTGCAAAATTCTGCGAACCTTACTAACTACCTAACTGAGCAAAATATGAAAACCGCAAATCATGTTCTTGATGAGACTCATAAGCTTTTTGATAGCTTAGTCCATCAAGCCCTCCTTAATTCTAAATTCCAATTTGAACGCGGGGATAATCTATAAATCATAACCACCCGTCAAACGGGTGGTTTGCACATCGGCTATAAGCCGATAAGAAAAGCCAGCGTCTCAAGGCGCT
>NZ_RDBR01000039.1 GCF_009663775.1 Lactobacillus sp. 0.1XD8-4 | reverse complement strand
TTAGTTTTAACGCTAATTTTGGTCATATAAAATACCCCCAGAGTTGATTTCCAACTCTGGGGGTACACGTCATAGTTTTCCAAGTTTTGGCGCCCTTATTTGCGTTCTGTGCTATTTGTGGCCTGACGCTTGAATTTTAGTTATTGATTAAGCTTGCCCACTTTTCTGCTACGCAATCAAATGAATACTTTTGCACGGATTGTTGAGTGTGGCTGGCATATTTCTTTACTAACGCGGGCTTTGCCAATAAGCGGGATAAGCTCTGATACAATGCTTCTTGGTCGTTTGCCGGAATTAGTTCGCCACTGACATGGTCATCGATGATTTCAGCAGGACCATAATTAATATCATAGCTAATAGCGGGACATCCATGACCCTGTGCTTCAAGCAGCGCCATTGCAAATCCTTCGTAATGACTTGTCAGAATTTCTGCCTGTGCTTGCTCGTATACAGTATTGAGATTGTCATGATAGCCAGCAAAGTGAATATAATTTTCTGCTTGTTGGTGTTTAACGAGTGCTTTGAGAGCCTTTGCAGTTTGGTATTGATTCCAGCTGTCCTCATATCCGTAAATATCGAGCGTTACTTGTGGAAAGAACTGATGCAAACGGGTGACTGTGTTGATAATATGATCAAGCTGCTTAATCTTTGACAGTCGAGCAACGGCAATAAACTTACCTGCTTTCCGTTTGTTAAATGGTACTTTCATTGATAGTTCCCCAGCGGATAAGTAGGTCACGGGGATTCCGTAACTATGACTGGTGTGAAAACGGCGACTAGCATCGTCAGCTTCACGCTGGGTTGCTGAAATCAAGCCGGTAAGCTGGCCTGTAGCAAGCATAGTGGTAATAGGCTGATAGATTGCGGAGATTGGTCCGTTACTTTGTCCATCATCAGTAAAAGCAGAGTGAAATACTTGATAACGTCTTGCTGGACGAGTCATTAGGGCAAAAGCTTTCAAAGCAATATTTGACCGGTCACTAATCAAGATCGCTTGAGGATTATCGGTGACAAGGCTATCTAGGAAGTGGGCGCGGAGTTCAGCTTCATTATCAAATTGCCATTCTTTTCCCTGATCGGCTAACTGGATAAGGGTGAGAATCGGCACATTGCCATCACCGCCCCGATAGTGGTAGCTAAGTTTAATTTGTCCTTGGCTGTCATAATATTGGCGTACCACAAGCCGTCCTTTATCCTCAAAATATTCAGTGTAAGTCCGACAACCTTGATCATAAAAATCACGGCGGTCTGTAAAGCCATACTGGTCAAGATAATCAATGTAATAAAGCCGATTATTGCGCATATTGATCCGTACACGGATTTTGTTGTTATGAATGGCACAATTATCTTTGATCTGCCAGCCTAACACATTTAGTTCACGGTGGATTATTTGCTGATCGATTGCAGGATCAGAATGGTAGGGGAGCTGCTGATAGTGCTGAAAGAGATTGACCACCCTTCCAGTCACATTGAGTTTTTCTTCCACCGCCTGATGATCAAAGTTATAAAGCATCGTGAGGATGGTTGCTGGTGCCCGGAGATGGTCAAAAATTCGTAATCGTTTGACTTGGGCAAGTTCAATCGCAGAAGTCTGAAGATCTTGGCGACTAGTGATAAAGTAGTTCATAATTAAAATCCTTTGTTAGTATTTAAAGATGCTGAGCTTTAGTTCTTTACTAATTAATTCCAGAAGGGCAAGACCAGCAACGCTATTACCAGCATGGTCTAATGCCGGACTGAAGATGCCGATTCCGTAATGGTTGGGAGCAGCTGCTACAAGTCCGCCGCCGACTCCGCTCTTGGTCGGCACCCCAATTTTGACCGAGTAGGTCCCCGATTCATTATAAAGACCAGTTGTCATCATGACTGATTTGGTATATGTAGCAGCAGCACTAGAAATGATCCGTTTTCCATTCCAAGGGGCGACCCCATCATTAGCAAGAACCGCTCCCAGGTTAGCCAAACTCTCGCAGGTGACCATCATCGAGCACTGTTTGAAGTAGGTATCAAGACTAGTTGCGACATCATTATTGAGCGCGCCCTTAGCCTTAAGGTAATAGGCAAGCGATCGGTTCATGTCACCAGTTCGGAGTTCGGATCGATATATTCCCTCATCAAGGATAATTTTAGGATCGTTACAAATTTCCCGTGTGAAGTTAAGGATTTGCTCAAAGGGCGAAGACCCGTCTTCTTCTTCAATTAATGATGAGATAAGGATGGCACCACTGTTAATAAAAGCATTGAGCGGGTGGGTTTCTTTGGTGATTTCCATATTAAGAATTGTGTCAAAAGGAAAGCCGGTTTGCCGCGTGCCTACTTGGGCTTCCACCGCGGTAAGCCCTAATCGTTCAATTGCATAGAGAAGGGTGATAACTTTAGAAACACTCTCAATAGCAAAGCGAACCTGGGAGGCACCAGCCTGACATTGCTTGTCATTAGTCACGTCAAATAAGTAGATACCTAATTGATAAGGGTCAACTTTTGCTAACCCGGGGATATAGGTCGCAACTTGTCCTTCATCGATCTTATCCCAGCATTCTTGAATTGCATCGTTAAGATTCATCATAATCTCCTCCTGCTTTTGATTATTATATTTTATTATAGCCGACCTTTGTGGGAACGATTAACGATTCGGCTAAATAATACAGGATAAATTTCTGTATTTGTCAGGTATCAAAAAGGAAAAATGATAATCGATTTATGGGAGTGGCTGTTAATTGACAAGAAAGACATAATGAATAGATAATAAAAATAGCTTATAAAAAATTATTTATAAAAGATGGAGGAGGTATTCCTATGGCTGGGTTGTATGGTAAGAAAAATAAAGAGGAACGGGATTCTCTTGATCCGATTTTTGGTTCAACGACATCAGACCACCAATTACCAAAATATAAGTTAAATGATGAACCAGTTGAACCACGGATTGCCTATCGGATTGTGAAGGACCAGCTGCTAGATGAAGGAAATGCGCGTGAAAATTTAGCAACCTTTTGTCAAACATATATGGAGCCGGAAGCTGATAAAATCATGGCAGAAACCATGGATAAGAATGCGATTGATAAGTCTGAATATCCGCGGACGGCGGAGCTAGAAAACCGTTGTGTGAATATTATTGCTGATCTTTGGCATGCGCAGCCCAATGAGGAGTATATGGGAACATCGACGGTAGGGTCATCAGAAGGTTGTATGCTTGGCGGGCTAGCGATGAAGTTTGCCTGGCGGCAGCGGGCAGAAAAATTAGGATTAGACATTAATGCCCACAAGCCCAATTTGGTAATTTCATCGGGTTATCAAGTCTGCTGGGAAAAATTTGCTACTTATTTTGACATTGAATTGCGAACAGTACCAATGGATGAGCAGCACCAATCTTTGAACATGGATAAGGTAATGGATTATGTCGATGAATATACGATTGGCATTGTCGGGATTATGGGAATTACCTATACTGGTCGTTATGATGATATTGCTAAGCTTAATGACCTAGTCGAAGAATATAATCAGACCACCCCTTATAAGGTATATATTCATGTTGATGCGGCTTCCGGTGGCTTTTATGCGCCGTTCATGGACCCGCAGATTAAGTGGGACTTTCGGTTGAAAAATGTTGTCTCAATTAACTCGTCTGGTCATAAATATGGGCTGGTCTATCCGGGGATTGGTTGGATCCTATGGCGGGATAAGAAGTTTTTGCCTAAGAAGTTGATTTTTAAAGTTAGTTACCTTGGTGGCGAATTACCGACAATGGCGATTAACTTTTCTCGTAGTGCTTCGCAGATTATTGGGCAATACTATAATTTTGTGCGGTTCGGCTTTAAAGGTTACCGAGAGATCCAACGGCGGACACATAATGTTGCTCGCTATTTGGCTACAGAGATTGCAAAACTTGGCTATTTTGAGATTGTTAACGATGGTGCCCACTTGCCAATTGTTTGCTATAAACTGAAAAAAGACGATCAACGCCAATGGAATCTTTATGACCTTGCTGACCGCTTACGGATGAAGGGGTGGCAGGTACCAGCATACCCCTTGCCAAAAGACCTTGATAAGATTGAAGTCCAACGGATAGTTTGTCGGGCTGACCTTGGAATGAATATGGCGTGTGACTTTATTGAAGATATGAAGCAATCAATCAATGAATTAAATAAGAGCCACCTTGTTGCCCACCCAACACATATACTAAAAAAGTATGGTTTTACCCATTAATTAAAGAAAAGATCCAAATATTTCGGAAATCCGAATATTTGGATCTTTTTGGTTAGTGTCGCGTAATTAATCGTTTTCGATACGTTTTAATTCTAACAAGCTGCCAGTGTATGCATCAGCAACGAATTCATATTCAACTTTTTCGCCATCTTCTAATCGGGAAATCCCGCCTTCATAGGCATCAGTCTTAACTGCAAAACGTTGAAAAGGAATTGCCTTATCGTTAATCCAACTACCAGTAACTGCTCCTTCGCTGGCAAAGTCATTTTTGACTAGCTTTAAAATACGATCAGCAGATACTTGACGATTTCCAAATAATTTACCAGCAATAAAACCAGCAATACCTGAAGCTCCAAGCGTAACTGGAATTATCCATGGATTAAGGGAGTTATTACTTGCATTCATATGATTGCTTCCTTCACTATTTTATTCGTTCCTAACTTTTTTACTTATTTTATCATTTTTAATTCTCAAAAGCCAAACATCTAATCTTCACAAGCAGATTACTTACAATTGATAAGAAGCATGGTATAATGTTGCTAAAATTATTTGGGGATGAGAACTTATGGAAAGATTACCACAACTAAACGAAGACCAGTTAGTAAAAACGATCGGAACAGGCAAAGTCGTCCTCTTTTTTACAGCGGACTGGTGTCCTGATTGCCGCTTTATTAAACCGGCGATGCCTGAAATTGAACAAGATTTTAGTGATTATACTTTTTATCAGGTTGATCGCGATGAAAATATTGATCTTGCTGCTGAGCTAAATGTTTTTGGGATTCCAAGCTTTATTGTCTACGATAACGGTAAAGAAATTGGCCGTTTTGTCAATAAAGACCGGAAAACAAAGCAACAAGTAGAAGATTTTTTGCGTAATTTGAAGTAAAATAGAATAGCTGTGAATAATTTGATAAAGGGACTGTATTTTCAGCCTCCTTTATTGCTTTAAAATATGTTTTTCACGGTCTTCTTTTTGTGTCATAATATTAGACGGTAGATATTATATTAGAGAGAGGAATATTTGATGTTAATTTCAAGTTATAATCCCAAGGAATTAGGTGACATTTTAGTTGTCATTACCGCGCCTGATGCGGAAAATCAAGATACAAAGATTGCTGATGACGTAGCCCAAATTACATCAGAAAATGGCGACTTGCTTGGCTATAATTTTATGAATGCCAGCAAGATTTTACCAGAATTAACAAGTGAAAACGGTCAGGTCTTTTTAAATCCTACCCAAGTAGAAAAGTTAAATACAAAACTTAAAGAAGCGGGTTTTGATAAATTTTTAACAGCAGACGAAGAACCTAAGTTTGTGGTTGGTTATGTCGAAAAGATTACTGACCACCCTAAGTCTGACCACTTAAAGGTAACCCAAACGCGGATTGCTGCGGATAAGACCGTTCAAATTGTCTGTGGTTCACCCAATGTTGCCGAAGGAATCAAGGTTGTAGTTGCTCGTCCAGGAGCAATGATGCCTGATGGCAAGATTATTTGGCCTGGGCAATTAATGGGCGTTGATAGTGATGGTATGCTTTGTGGTTTCCGTGAGCTACGCATTAAGAACGCTCCTGACGAAAAAGGGTTGTTTATTATTCCTGATGAATGGCAGGAAGTCGGCGAGGCAGTTGACTTTGCTAAGGCGGATACTTTCTTCCCAGAAAAATAGCCCCAGCCGCTGATTTATCAGTGCTGTAATTATCAAGATTATATACTAAAGAGGCTGCGTTAATTTTCAGCCCCGATCATCATATTTTATTTTAAATTGAATTGTTGAAAGGAATTGGATTGATGGAACAAAAGACGTATTACTTTGTTGGTATTAAAGGGACTGGGATGGCCTCTTTAGCACGTATCCTTCATGATAAAGGACACCGAGTACTAGGTTCAGACATTGAAAAGGAAACATTTACACAAGCGCCATTACTACAGGCGGGAATTAAGATTTTACCATTTGATCCAGCTAACTTAGAATCAGGAATGATCGTTATTCAAGGAAATGCCTTTGACGATGATCACCCAGAGATTAAACGAGCACATGAATTAGGTCTTCAAATTTTAAGTTATCCTGAAGCTGTAGAAAAAGAAGTAAAAAGCCATACCAGTATTGGTATTGCAGGGGCGCATGGCAAGACTAGCACAACAGCGCTCTTATCCCATGTACTAGCGGCAGTTGAGCCAACGAGCTACCTAATCGGTGACGGAGTTGGTAAGGGTAACGCGGATGCTCGTTTCTTTGTTTTTGAAGCTGATGAGTACCGTGACCACTTCCTTGCTTATCGCCCGGATTACGCGATCATGACCAATATTGATTTTGACCATCCAGATTACTTTAAAGATATTAATGATGTTCGGGATTCATTTGAGACGTATGGCAAGCAAGTGCAACGAGCAATTTTTGCCTGGGGTGATGATCAGAACCTTCGTCAATTAAACGTTGACGTTCCTGTTTACTACTATGGAACAAACCCAGACGATGACTTTCGAGCTGAAAATATTCAACGAACACCAGCCGGTTCAACTTATGATGCATATTTCCGCGACCAAAAGCTGGGAACCTTTACTATCCACCTATATGGAGAACATAGCGTCTTGAATAGTTTGGCAGTTCTTGCCGTTGCTTACATGGAACATATGAATATGGATGAGATCAAGCAAGAGCTAGCTAACTTCATCGGTGTTAAGCGTCGGTTTAGCGAGAGTGATATTGCTGATATGACGATTATTGATGACTATGCTCACCATCCAAGCGAGATTAAGGCGACAATTGATGCTGCTCGGCAAAAATACCCAGACCGGCAGATTATCACCGTCTTTCAACCACATACTTATTCTCGTTTGGCAGCATATATTGATGGTTTTGCCAAGTCATTAAGTCGGGCTGACAAAACTTTTGTAACCCCTATCTTTGGTTCAATTCGTGAAAATGCCGGAAATGTTTCCAGTGCTGACTTAGAGCAACGGATTGATGGTAGTGAGGGGATTGATATGGATACGCTTGATAAGCTCCTTCAATACCATAATGCTGTAGTCGTATTTATGGGTGCAGGCGATGTTGAAAAGTACGAAGATAAGTACAAAGAATTGTTAAAATAATTAAAGATTTACTTGATTGGAATGGTAGCATTTGCTACCATTTTTGTAATAGTCAAATAAAGTCAAACTAAATATAGAAAGAGGGAGTCTTGATGAATAACTTTTCTCAAGAGCCAGGACGGCGGGTTGTTACCGATGCGGCTGGCTTGAATAGTTTCTTGACCCGGATGTACGGGAATATGACGCTTGCTGTTCTTGTATCAGCTTTTAGTGCTTACTTGACCATGGGTGTTTTCCGAGCCGCGGTCTTTGGATTCTTTAGTGCCCACCCAGCAATGGTCTGGATTATTTTACTCTTACCGATTGCCTTATCGATGGGAGTTAGTTTTAGCGCTACCCGTAATCCCGTTGGTAGTTTTATTATGTTAATGCTGGTAGCGGTAATATACGGGGTTGAGTTTGCAATTATTGCAGGCGTATACTCTGGTGCAAGTATTGCTTCTGCCTTTGTATCTTCGGCAGCAGTATTTGTAACAATGGCATTATACGGGACGTTTACTAAGCGTGATTTGAGTAAGTTTGGTGCTCACGCAATGGCTGCCTTGGTAGCATTGATGATCGCTTACTTGATCAATATGTTCTTGCAAAGTCCTGCTATTGCTTACATCTTCTCTTTCATTGCCGTTATTATCTTTACGGTTTTGACCGGATGGGATGCTCAAAAGATGAAGCAAATTTACATTAACTATGGGGATCAAGTTTCTGTCACCGGTTTAGCAGTCTTAGGTGCATTGCAATTGTACTTAGACTTCGTAAACCTATTTATCTCACTTCTCCAAATCTTTGGAATGAGTGACCGTAACTAAATAAAATAAGCGATCAGGCTTTGGGCTTGGTCGCTTATTTTATTCGGCGTTGTTTACTTTTGAATAACTGTAGGTAATACGAGCTATCAGTGACTAAGATTAAGAAAGTAGCAATCCAGATAGTTTTCATCCGGAAAAATGGCAGAAGCTGGGCAGAAATAATTGCCCCAATAGTAAAACAGACCACAATTGTAAAGTAGTTGAGGGCAACAGTTCGTTGGGTCCGGTCATGGTGAAAATAATATTCACTCCAAGCAACAGCAGCTTTTTTAACACTTCCGCTAGTGAAGACACTGTTATAACCTAGGCCTTCAATCTTACTAAAAGCAGCACTTTGCATTGCTAGTCCAAATGACACCGCGGGCACCATAATATAATCTGGAAAATCATCAGGAAGTAAGCCGATAATGGCGCCAACGATCAAAATCGGCAGGAGGCATACAACCCGCCAGTAATCTGTTTTTAAATGTGCATGAAGGATGCTAACCATTGCAAGCCCGATAATAAAGGCGATTAATGATCCTAAACGGTCGACAACGCCGAGAAAATTATGATTTGCTAGCGCGGCACTAAGGAAAATAATATTACCGGTTTGGGCAGCAGCCATGGTTCGTCCACACTTAATGTATGTAAATGCATCAATAAAGCCGCCGCTAAAAGTAAGCAGGAGGGCAAATAAGCGTGCTTCGGCTGGTTTTTGATAATTAATTAACTTATCCATAAAGTTCACTTCCAAGATAATGGCATTTATTTATAATTATAGCTTAATCTTTAGTCAAGTAACTAAACCATTGCGGCATTCTTTGGTACAATTACTATTAGCGATAGAAGGGCGGGAATTAAATGACAAAACAATTACTATTAATTGACGGAAATAGCATTGTTTTCCGAGCATTTTTTGCAATGCATAATCAGATGGATAAATTTACAAATAAGGACGGCTTGCACACAGCAGCTATCTATGGATTTAAGCTCATGCTTGATCATGTCTTACAAAACTTTAAGCCAGACGCAGCCCTCGTAGCATTTGATGCGGGGAAAGTAACGTTTCGGACAAAGATGTATGGCGAATACAAGGGTGGTCGAAATAAAACGCCTAATGAGTTAACAGAACAAATTCCTTATGTGCGGGAATTAATTAAAGATTCGGGATTACATAGCTATGAGTTGGCTAATTACGAAGCAGACGACATTATTGGGACGTTAGCTAAGCAGGCTGACAATGCAGGTTACAAGACTTTGATTGTAACTGGTGACTGTGACTTGACCCAGTTAGCGAGCGAACATACGACAGTTGCTGTTACCCATAAGGGGGTTACTGATACTGAGCACTACACCCCAGCTCATGTTGAAGAAAAATTAGGGATTACGCCACGCCAGATTATTGATATGAAGGCATTAATGGGTGATTCATCAGATAATTATCCAGGGGTTACAAAGATTGGTGAAAAGACAGCATTAAAGCTGGTAAAGCAATTTGGTTCTGTTGAAGATCTATATGACCGGATTGATGAATTAAAGAAGAGCAAGATGAAAGAGCACCTGATTGAAGATGAAGCGATCGCTCGAGAATGTAAGACGTTAGCGACGATTCTGCAGGATGCTCCGATTAAGATTGATTTAGCCGATTTGACATATACAGGTCCGCAAAATGATGAATTAATTAAGTTTTACCAACAAATGGACTTTAAATCATTCTTGAAAAAGATGGACGCTGATGTAGCTGGTGAAGAAGATGATGCCCAGGTTGCGCCAGTTGAATATACGGTTTTAACAAAGGCTAATTTAAACGAATTAAGCCAATTAAGAGATGAAGTGAGTTTCTATCTTGAGATGCCAGAAGCTAATTATCATACTTCACCATTTGCCGGCTTTGTGGTTGGTAAAGATGGGCACTGGTTTGCTAGTCGGGAGATGGACCTGCTTAAAGAAGCACCATTGAAGGAGCTGTTAACAAGCACGAAAATTAAAAAGAATGTTTTTAATGCTAAAGCCCAAATTGTTGGTCTTCATCGATTAGGGATTAACCTCGAAAAAATTGATTTTGATCTCTTGCTTGCCTCCTATCTCCTTAATACTAACGATAATAGTAATGACCTTGGTCAAGTTGCCCATGAGCATGATTATGATGATGTGCAGACAGATGAAGAAGTTTATGGCAAGGGGGCAAAACGGGCGGTACCGGATGACGATGAAGTCTTCTTCAGTCATCTTGCTAATAAGGCTCGTGCGATTGAAAACTTGCGAACAGATCTTTTTGCCAAACTTAATGAAAATGAGCAGATGCCCCTTTATACGGAAATTGAATTGCCATTAGCACGGGTCCTCGCTAAGATGGAGATTACCGGAATTCGTGTTGATGCACAGACGCTTAAAGATATGGGCAGCAAGTTGACAGAACGCCTATCGGAAATTGAGAGTCAGATCTACCAAGAAGCGGGAGAAGAATTCAATATTAATTCGACCAAACAGTTAGGACACATCCTGTTTGAAAAGCTTAAGCTGCCGGTTATCAAAAAGACCAAGACCGGCTATTCGACGGCGGTCGATGTATTAGAAAAATTAGCAGATAAGTCCCCGATTGTAGAACAGATTCTGGAATACCGCCAAATTGCCAAACTTCAATCTACTTATATTACGGGCTTATTGAAAGTGATTCATTCTAGTGATCAGAAGATTCATACTCGCTACTTGCAAACCTTGACACAGACGGGACGGTTATCATCTGTTGACCCTAATCTTCAGAATATTCCGGTTCGGTTACCAGAGGGGCGGTTGATCCGTAAGGCATTTGTGCCAAGTCATGAAGAATGGCAAATCTTTTCATCGGATTATTCACAGGTTGAATTACGAGTTCTCGCCCATATTACTGGGGATAAGAACCTTCAAGAAGACTTTAAAAATGGTGAGGATATCCATGCAAGTACCGCCCGCCGGATTTTCCATCTTGGACCGGATGCCGAGATTGACCGTAATATGCGGCGCCGGGCAAAGGCAGTTAATTTTGGAATCGTTTATGGAATTAGTGATTACGGTCTTGCACAACGGATTCATGTGAGCCGGGCAGAAGCTCATGAGTTTATTCAAAATTACTTCCACGAATTTCCGGGAGTTAAAAAATATATCAATGATACGATTGAGTTTGCTAGAAAGAACGGGTATGTTGAGACAATTACCCACCGGCGTCGGTGCCTGCCGGATATTCATGCGAAAAGTTTTAGTAAACGGTCATTTGCAGAAAGAACGGCAATGAATACGCCAATTCAGGGAAGCGCGGCTGATATTATTAAAATCGCAATGATTCGGATGCAAGATGAACTAGTAAAACGGCATTTAAAGGCCAAAATGCTCTTGCAGATCCATGATGAATTAGTTTTTGAAGCACCAAAAGAAGAAATACCAGTATTGTCTGAGCTGGTCCCGAAAGTAATGGATTCAGCCGTCAAGCTTGATGTCCCGTTGAAAGTGGATAGCAAGTACGGTGACACATGGTATGACTTAAAGAAGTAGGAGGCGGTCAGATGCCAGAACTACCAGAAGTTGAAACTGTCCGTCGCGGCTTAATGAAAATTGCTGCTGGACGAAAGATTAATGCGATTGATGTCTACTATGGGAAAACGATTACTAACGATGTCGAAGAATTTCGTCAGGCATTGATTGGCCAGACGATTGAAAAAGTTGATCGGCGCGGGAAATATTTACTTTTCCGCTTTACTAATAATCTAACAATGGTTTCGCATTTGCGAATGGAAGGAAAGTATTATAACCAGCCAGTTGGCAGCCCAGTTGATAAGCATACCCATGTTGTATTTGAATTTACGGATGGCACTGAGCTTTGTTACCAAGATACTCGTAAGTTTGGGCGGATGACTTTAGTAAGAACTGGACAGGAAATGACTGTTGGCGGTTTAAAGACCATTGGCCCAGAACCGACTGCGGCAACATTTACACTTGATTTCTTTAAAAATGAATTAAGAAAAAGCCGTGGAAAGATCAAGCCGTTCTTACTTAACCAACGCCACGTGGCAGGTTTGGGTAATATCTACGTGGATGAGGTTTTATGGATGACTGGCATAAATCCTGAGCAGCCAGCTAATACCTTGACTGATGAAGAAGTTGCTGCTTTACGCAAGAATATTATTAGCGAACTGGCAACTGCAATTAAGTATAAGGGGACCACGGTTCATAGCTTTACTAATGCCTTTGGAAATGCGGGAGCCTTTCAAGACCGGTTGAATGCATATGGTCATGCTGGTGAAGAATGTCCGCGGTGTGGAACAAAGTTAGTAAAAATCAAGGTTGCCGAACGTGGCACCACCTTCTGTCCTCATTGTCAACCGCTAAAGGAATAGGAAAATGACAAAAATAATTGGTTTAACTGGTGGGATTGCAACTGGAAAGACAACGGTTAGTACAATCTTACGACAAGCCGGAATTCCGGTTATTGATGCGGACCAAGTTGCCCGCCGAGTTCAAATGCCTGATTCTATCGGTCTTACACGGATCGTAAAAGTATTCGGTCCAAATGTTCTTTTACCGACTGGGGACCTCAATCGTCCAGCTTTAGCTAAGATTGTTTTTAATGACCAACAAGCCCGACAAAAACTTAATGACATTCTTCAACCATTGATCTGGGATGAGATTTTTGCCCGGGTAACAGCCTTAAAAAAACAACAAATTCCATTAATAGTGCTTGATGTTCCACTCTTGTTTGAACAACATTATGATGAAGAATGTGATCAGGTGGTGGTTGTTTATACGACCCCGCAAATTCAGCTTGAGCGGTTAATGGCTCGTGATCATTCTTCTGAAAAGGCGGCACGAGCACGAATTGCTGCTCAGATGCCGTTAACAACCAAAATAGCGCGTGCTGACTATCAAATTAATAACGATGGCGATCAGGTTGCCTTGCAAAAACAGGTTGCATCCTTAATAAATCAGCTAAAAAGCAAGTAAAATATGATAAAATAAAGTACTTATACTAAAAAGGAGGGGGACGCATTGCGCTGTCCGCATTGTCACAAAAATGGGTCACGAGTTGTCGATAGCCGGCCAAGCGAAGATGGCAGCTTTATTCGTCGTCGTCGTGAGTGTATTCATTGTGGCTTTCGTTTTACAACCTTTGAACGGTACGAGGAAACACCTTTACTTGTAATAAAAAAGGACGGGACAAGACAGGAGTTCAGTCGTCAAAAGATCTTAAATGGAATTGTCAGATCTGCTGAAAAACGACCTGTCAGCATGGAACGTTTAACAAAAATTACAGATAAAGTTGAGAAACAAGTTCGTAGTATTGGGGAAAGCGAAGTTTCAAGTCAAATTATCGGTAAATTTGTGATGAATGAATTAAAAAACGTTGATGAAATTGCTTATATTCGTTTTGCGAGTGTTTACCGCCAATTCAAAGATGTCGATGCTTTTATGAATGAGCTTGAATCAATGGTAAAGGCGGAACATAAAAAATAAAAAGAGGGGGCTGTAAAATGACTGTTGCAACAACTCTTGACCCACAAGCAGGGTATGTTGTTACTGCTAGTCCATCATTTATTGAGTTTAACGATCAAACATTTGCGGCATTTTATCAGCCAATCCTTGGGCCGGTTGCCTTTAGTCTTTTTTATGCTTTAAAGGCTCGGTTGCGATCACGCCCCACGCTGGCCAGCCGAGTGATGCAAAGTGAGTTGTTAGCACAGCTTAATACTGGCGGCCGTCAAGTTATAGAGGCATTGCATCGGTTAGAGGCTGTTGGCTTAGTTCAAACCTATTTTCAACATGATGAGGTTGGGGATGTTTATGTCTATGAATTACAATCAACGCTCTCGCCGGAGAAATTTATTGCTGACAATTTATTAAGCATCCTTTTGCTTGAAGAAATCGGTGAAAATGCTTTTGATCAGTTGGTTGCCCAGAGCCGGCAATTTAAATTGGTATCTACTAATACCGTCTTAACGAATATTAGTCACCATTTTTTTGATGAATTTCATGTTAATTCACGATCTATTACAACCACCCCCGAGGCCATTGCGAATGCTCGTAAACAGACATCAGTCGAAAAGCAACCGTCATTAACTACTGATATGGCTGATGATTTTGATTGGTCGACGTTGATGAGTTTACTTGCCAACCAGCCAATTGTCAGTACTGACTTGGAGCATAATCGTGAATTGATTCTTGTTGAACACCAATTATACGGAATTGATGAACCAACAATGAAAAAATTGATTTTACGTTCAATCAATCTTAAAGACAATCATTTTGATTCGCAAAAATTTAAACGCATTGTTGCCTCGACTTATAATGTGGTCTACACGCAACCAGCAAAAGTAGCAGAAAAAGACAATCCACCAGTCGATAAAGCTGATGGTCAATTGACAAGCAAGGACCGCCAACTTTTAAATACGGCTAAGGAATATGCACCAATCGAGTTTCTCCAAGACTTAAAAGCGCAGATTGGTGGTTATGTGACTTCGGGTGAGCGCCATATCTTGACTCGGTTAGTCGAAGAAGACAAACTGCAACGAGATGCAATTAATATTTTAACGTGGTACGTCATTGGCGACCGTGGCAATTCTACCCTGAGTGCTAATTTTGTCGATGCCATTGCAAATAATTGGCTCCGTAACGGGATTGTAACGGGGAGCCAAGCCCTCATTCAGTTGAAAAACTTTAACAAGCAATCGCAAGAAAAGAAAAAGCAGCCAGTAGCAAAGAAAAAGAATTGGCGGAAAACAATTAATGAGCCAATGCCGGAATGGAGCAAGAAAAAGGAAAGCGAGCTGATGAAGAAAGCTTCCTCGCAAGAAATTACTAAGCTCCGCGAGCGGATTGCCAATCGTAAGAAAAAACAATAAAAAGGAGGCGGCAACGATGCAATCACTTAATAAAACTCTGCAAGAACTAATGCGTGGGCAAAATATTGCTGGTAATATTCAGCAGACTATGAATCAAGTTTATGCAGATAAAGATGTTCAAACTTTTTTAAACAATAATCGTGATCGCCTTAGTAAAGAAGCAATAAAACGGGGAGAATCAAAACTTTACGAATTTTTCCACGAAAAGCAGCTGATCAAAAAGGGTGTGCCGACCGTAGCTCCTGGATATTCTCCCCAGCTAATAATTAGTGCTGGGCAGATTGATGTTACCTATGTTCCGACAAAACAATTAATAGAACAACAACGCCAACGTCATATTCAGCGACTGGTAAGTTCAATTAACATGCCAAAATTTATAAAAAATGCGTCTTATGATGATTACTATTTAAATGAGGACACCCAGACCGATACACGAACAAGGGCAATTCAGGCGGCAATGGATTTTACTGATAATTATCATAAAGACCAGTTTCAGCCTGGCTTATATCTTTACGGAAAATTCGGCGTTGGTAAGACATACCTGCTTGGCGCCATTGCTAATGAGTTAGCTAAGGCCAAAGGAGTAGCAACGACAATGGTTCACTTCCCTAGCTTTGCCGTTGAGATGCGAAATTCGATTAAGCAGAATAGCACAGGTCAAAAATTAGATGCTATCAAACGGGCACCGGTATTAATGCTGGATGACATTGGTGCCGGCGCAATGTCGACCTGGGTACGTGATGATATTCTTGGCGTTATTTTAGAGTATCGAATGCAAGAAGAATTGCCGACTTTCTTTAGTTCTAATTTCTCAATGAACGAGTTGCAGGACAATCATCTTGCAATAAACTCTCAAGGAGATAATGAGCCGTTAAAAGCCACAAGAATAATGGAACGAATTAAGTTCTTATCTCGTGAAATTGAAATGGAAGGGAAAAACTTGCGGGAAAAGGGATAAACTCCTTGACATTAAATTGGTTATTTAGTAAGCTAGTAAACGTTGAAAGAAAAAGCAGAAGCACCCGCTTCTCGCCTAGGTGATATCGATCGCCGGGCTGACGAGATGAATGATGATTAGAACTATTACTATATAGTCATTATTATGAAGCGGGGTACATTTGTGCCTCGCTTTTTTGCTTGATCTTTCGCTAAAAAAATTGGAGGTGCGTTGCCATAGCACAAGATATGATTGTCAATAACGGTATTCGTGCACGTGAAGTGCGGTTAATCGGTCAAAACGGTGAACAATTAGGCATTAAGTCTAAGCGAGAAGCACTACAGTTAGCAGAAGAGGCTAACCTTGACCTAGTATTAGTTGCACCTAAGGCACGCCCAGCTGTTGCCCGCATTATGGATTACGGGAAGTACCGTTTCGAGATGCAAAAGAAAGAGCGTGAAGCTCGTAAGAAGCAAAAGACGATAACGGTTAAGGAAATTCGCCTTAGTCCATCAATCGATACCAACGACTTTAATGTTAAATTAAAGCGTGTTCGTAAGTTTATCGAAAAGGGTGACAAGGTGCGGATTTCACTACGTTTCCGTGGTCGTGCTATCACACATAAGGATATCGGTCGTGACATGATTGAACGAATGGCTGAAGAAACTTCAGACATTGCCACTGTTGTCCAACGTCCGAAGATGGAAGGGCGGAGTATTTTCTTGACTCTTGCCCCAGCTGCTGATAAAGCAAAAAATTAATTTAAGAAGGTAGGAATTAGTTATGCCAAAGATGAAGAGTAACCGTGCTGCTGCAAAGCGTTTTAAGCGTACAGCTAATGGTGGTTTCAAGAGTGGTAACTCATTTACCAGTCACCGTTTCCACGGTAAGACTAAGAAGCAACGTCGTCAATTACGTGGTTTGAGCATGATGGACAAGACCAACGTAAAGCGTTACAAGAAGTTATTACCATTTAAGTAAACTTCAGAAAAATAACTATTTAAGATACGTAGGAGGATTTCAACATGCGAGTTAAAGGTGGAACTGTTACGCGTGCACGTCGCAAGCGCATTATGAAGTTAGCAAAGGGTTACCGTGGTTCAAAGCACCGTCTTTTTAAGACTGCTAAAGACCAAGTAATGAAGAGTTACACTTACGCTTTCCGTGATCGTAAGGTCAACAAGCGTAAGTTCCGTGAACTCTGGATTGCACGGATTAACGCTGCTGCACGTATGAATGATATTAGTTACAGTAAGTTAATGCACGGTTTAAAGCTTGCTAACATCGATATTAACCGGAAGATGTTGGCTGATTTAGCTGTTAACGATGCTGATGCATTTAAGGCACTCGTTGACGAAGCTAAGAAAGCTCTTAACTAAGCCTAAATACTATTTGACCGCTTGTGGTGCGTATGCATGATGAGTGGTCTTTTTTTAGTTGCGTTCCTGTTAAGACACAGGATATAATTAAATACTAGAACATTTAGTCGGGGGTAACCGATTATAATAAAATTTTGATGAGGTGCAGCTTTGCTAGAGATATTTAAACCAACATGGATGGTCAATACAATCTATTCTGTTTCACCTGCCCAATTAAAAGAGCAGGGGATTCGGGCTGTTTTTAGCGACCTTGACAATACTTTGATTGCTTGGAACAACCCTAATGGAACTCCAGAATTAAAGAAATGGATGAAGGCTTTACATGAGGCTAATATTCCATTAATCGTTATTTCTAATAATAGTAAGGAACGGGTAGCCAAAGCAGTAGATAGTTTGGACTTACCATTTGTTTCTCGCTCATTAAAACCATTAAGCTTTGGAATTGATCGTGCACGAAAAAAGCTTGGCCTAACCAAGAATGAGGTAGTAATGGTGGGCGACCAGCTGTTAACAGATGTTGCGGCAGCTAATCAAGCCGGTATTCGTAGTATTTTGGTGCGCCCATTATTGAATACTGATAAATGGGATACGCGGATTAATCGTTTCTTTGAACGGCGTGTTTGGAAACAATTACTAAAAAAATACCCAGATTTAAAATGGCAGGAGGATTTGAATGACTGAACAAGAACAACAAAATGAGGAATTACGCTGTATCGGCTGTGGAAGCATTATCCAGACTGATAATCCAAATGGTTTAGGCTATACGCCTAAGTCTGCTTTAGAGAAGGGCAAGAAGACAGGGGAGTTATATTGTCAGCGCTGCTTCCGCTTGCGTCATTACAATGAAATTGCCCCTGTTTCGTTAACTGATGATGATTTCTTACGGTTATTAAACCAAATTCGGGATGCTCATGCCTTAATCGTTTATGTTGTCGACATCTTTGATTTTAATGGGAGCCTTATCCCTGGATTGCACCGGTTTGTTGGTGATAATCCAGTATTACTAGTTGGCAACAAAGAAGATTTGCTTCCACGATCACTTCGCCGTTCTAAGCTGCGAGATTGGATTCGTCAACAAGCTAATTTAGCGGGGTTACGACCAATTGATACAGTTCTTGTTTCAGCTAAAAAGAACCACCAAATTGACCACTTACTCGATGTGATTGAAAAATACCGTCATGACCGTGATGTGTATGTTGTCGGGGTAACAAATGTCGGCAAGTCAACATTAATTAATCAAATTATTAAGCAGCGGACAGGAGTAAAGGAATTAATTACGACCTCACGGTTTCCAGGGACGACGCTTGATAAGATCGAAATTCCATTAGATGATGGTCATATTTTAGTCGATACTCCGGGGATCATCCATCAAGAGCAAATGGCCCATGTATTATCACCGAAGGATCTGAAGATTGTAGCTCCCCAAAAGGAAATCAAGCCTAAGACATACCAGTTGAATGATGGGCAGACGTTATTTCTTGGTGGAGTTGCCCGATTCGATTATCTGCACGGCCAAAGAGTTGGAATGGTCGCATATTTTGATAACAACCTTCCGATTCATCGAACAAAACTAAGTAACGCGGATAGTTTTTATGCTAAGCACTTAGGTGACTTATTAACACCACCAACGGCAGATGAAAAAGATGATTTTCCGCCCCTTGAACGATACGAATTTCATATTAATGAGAAAAGTGATGTTATTTTTGAAGGACTCGGTTGGATTACAGTACCAGCAAAGACAACAGTTGCAGCCTGGGTACCGAAGGGCGTTGGTGCCTTAGTTCGACGAGCAATGGTTTGATTTTTTAATATTTGAAAGGAAATATTTATGCAATTAAGAGGAAAACAAAAGCGATTTTTGCGTGCACAAGCTAATCATTTACAACCACTATTTTCTGTTGGCAAGGAAGGATTAACGGATAACTGGCTTGCTCAGTTAGATGGGGCGCTTGACCGTCGTGAATTAATCAAAGTTAGTATTCTCCAGAACTCTGATGTAACAACTGATGAGGTCCGCCAATTAATTGAAGAGAAGACTTCAATTCAGGTTGTTCAAGTTATTGGTCGAGTTTTAGTATTATTTAAGGTTTCAGCAAATAAAGATGCTCGTGAATTATCGTCACGAGTTGCAGAAATCTAAATGAAGCGGGAGTGACATTGTGCAAAGCTGTAGTGTAATAGACAAGGTACAAACGCAAGCTCAATTGCAAACAAACCCACACAATCACCATAAACGAATCGGCCTTTATGGGGGAACGTTTAACCCTATTCATAATGCGCACTTATTTTTTGCCGATCAGGTTGGTCATGCTTTAAGTCTTGATCGGGTTGACTTCCTCCCCGATGCAAAACCTCCGCATGTGGATCATAAGTCTTCCATTGACCCGCAGTTACGGCTTCAAATGTTGCAACTGGCGATAGCTGACAATCCCTTTTTAGGTATTGAACAGGCCGAACTAGCACGTGGTGGCGTCAGTTATACCTACGATACCATTAAGGAACTGCTTGATAAGCATCCCGATACTGAGTATTACTTTATTATTGGCGGGGATATGGTTGATTATCTTGAAAAATGGTACCGGATTGCCGATTTAATTCGTTTGCCACGCTTTCACTTTGTCGGTATTCACCGACAAGGAGCAAAAAATGAGACTAAGTATCCCGTGATCTGGGTTGACGTTCCAACGGTCGACTTTAGCTCGACTAATATTAGGCAACGGATTAAGAACGACCAATCAATTAAGTATATGGTGCCAGACGCAGTGCGGGAATTTATTGAGGAGCATCAATTATATCGTGAGTGAAGAAATAGTATACACCAAAAAATATATTTCAATGACCCGATTAGAGCTTATCGAGCGATTAAAAAAGGAATTGAAAGATAAACGTTTCCACCATGTCTTACGGGTTGAAGCAACTGCAATTGACCTGGCAATAAAAAACGGGGTTAATGTTGAAAAAGCAAGCATTGCGGGCTTGGTTCATGACTATGCTAAGCAACGGCCCGACAGCGACTTTATTAATGAAATTAAGCAAAAGAGGCTTGATCCTGAATTGCTTAATTATGGAAATGCTATTTGGCATGGAATTGTCGGTGCGGAGCTAATCAAAGATGAACTTAACATTTGGAATGAAGATATCCTAAACGCGGTTCGCCACCATACCACAGGCGCACCGGTTATGACTAAGCTTGAGCAAGTTATTTATATGGCTGATTATATTGAACCGGGACGTGACTTTGCCGGAGTAAAAAAAGCACGGCTAATTACCGCGACCAATCTTCAAGCTGGTGTTGCCTATCAAACAAAGCATACGCTAAACTATTTAGTTGCTAATGGTAAGACCGTTTATCCCAAAACTATTGATACGTATAATGCATGGGTTCCACAATATGAAGGAGAGATCGATTAATGGATAGTAAAAAATTATTAGAAATGGTTGTAAAAGCTGCCGATGGTCGGCGCGCGGAAGACATTGTTGCCCTTAAAGTTGACGAGATCAGTCCAATGGCTGATTATTTCGTGATTATGACTGGGGGGTCTGATCGCCAAGTTCAAGCCATCACTAATGCTATTGTTGAAAAAGCCCATGAAGAAAATCTTAAGATTGGTAGCGTTGAAGGAAAGAATCACGCGCAATGGGTTCTAGTAGACTTAGGTGATGTTGTTGTACATATCTTCCGTGAAGAAACGCGTCAATTCTATAATCTTGAAAAACTATGGGCAGATGCACCACTAGTTAATGTTAATGATTGGGTTAATGAATAATGATCTATCAGAGTTTTGCTCAGTTATATGATCAGTTATTTGATCCTGAAATGTACCGTAATTGGGAGAAATTTACTCTTGAAAATCTTCAAGCTCAAGATAAAAAAATCCTTGACCTAGCGGGCGGAAGTGGTCGTTTAGCAGTAATGCTGGCTCAAGATGGCCTTGAATTAACGGTCGCCGATTTTTCGGCTGAAATGCTGAGTTTAGCTGACCAACACGCGACTGAAGCAGATGTTTCCTTACAACTGATTCAAACCGATATGCGAGATCTTAGTGCCCTTCCCCAATACGATGCTATTACTTGTTATGCGGACTCATTTTGCTATTTAGCTGGACCAGCAGAAGTTCAGCAAACATTTAATGAAATTGCTAAACATTTAAGAAGCGATGGGGTATTTTTATTTGATGTGATCACACCATATCAAACCGATGAAGTTTATCCAGGCTATATGTATAATTACGAAGATGAGGACCACCAGCGTGCATTTATGTGGCAAAGTTTTGCTAATGATGAGGTAGATCATGGTGCTATTCATGAACTAACATTTTTCACGCAGGGAGCAGATGGCCGCTATGATCGGGTTGGAGAGACCCATTACGAACAAGCGTATGAATTATCGCTGTTAAAACAAATGTTAAAGCATGCCGGTTTTAATTCTCTGAGCGTGGGATCAGACTTTTCAACTGAAATGAAGTCGGGCAACCCAACTCGTTGGTTTTTTCGATGTCAAAAATAAGGAGACAATAAAATGAAAGCAGTTGGCCTTGTCGTTGAGTACAATCCTTTCCATAATGGTCACCGCTACCATCTCCAGCAGGCACAAGAAATAACGGGAGCTGACGTAACAGTTGCGGTGATGAGTGGCAACTTTACTCAACGCGGTGAGCCTACAATTGTTGACAAATGGTCACGGGCAGCAGCGGCCGTTGCTAATGGGGTGGACTTAGTGGTTGAACTCCCGCTTTTTTATGCAGTTCAGCCTGCTCACCGCTTTGCTGCGGGGGCGCTACGATTATTAGCCTCGCTAGGGGTGCAGTCAATTGTCTTTGGTGCTGAACATCCACAATGGAATTTTCAACGGCTAGTTAAAGCAGAGGAGTTATTTAATCAAGAGAGCTTCAATAAATACAATGCGACTTACGCTACCCAGTTCAATCAACAATTAAAAGCGCAGACGGGGGTCACCCTTGTTGATCCCAACGATATTCTTGCCTTTGCTTATACAAAAGCAACAATGCAGAATGACTATCCTTTTGAGTTGATTCCCATCCAACGACAGGGGAGTAACTACCACGACAATACGATTACTGGTAAGATTGCAAGCGCAAGTGCGATTCGTGATGCTCTAGTTGCCAATAATGATTTATATCGCCAAGCAGTACCGCAAACGATGGCTGATTCATTAGCTCAGCTAAAAGCAGTGCCGTCCTGGCAATCTTTATACCCGTTATTACGCAATCAATTAATTCAAGCCCCGATATCTTACCTGCAATCGACATATTTAATGGCCGAAGGATTAGAGTATCGGATGAAAGAGGCTGCCCAGCGAAGTTTAGACTTTGCCGCCTTTATGAAATATACCAAGACAAAGCGCTACACATATGCTCATTTATTACGGGTTAGTTTGTATACTTTGCTTCAGGTTAGTCAAAAAGAGGTGCAAATGCACACGCAATCACCTTACCTGCATGTCTTAGCGTTTAATCAGCGGGGACGCGAATACTTGCACCAGGTAAAAAAACAAGTAGATATACCATTAATTACTAAAGTAGATCAAGACCTTCGTGATAGCCTGCTTAACCTAGATTATCGCGCAGGAAAGCTCTATCAATCATTTACATCAATAGAACAAGATTTGAAACACCCCCCAGTGATTATTAATTAACGTGGCGAGCAAAGTTTGGTAAAATATTTAAGTAGATTGTTATTCTTAATAGCTTGTCAAGGAAAAAACATTGACAAGCCATTAGGGGACTAGTATAATTGCACATGTTGCATTAGGAGGTTAGTACGGTGAAATGGTCGTTAGCTGAATTACATCGTTATCAAGATGAACCACTTCATATTCAAAGTACTTTTGATCTGAACGCATCATTAACGAAACTGTTTCCAGATATTATTTTAGCTGTTCAACCAGTTAAAGTTGATGGATACGTTACTTATGACGACGGGGATGCCACGATTAGCGCACACGTTACAACAACGCTAACTGTCCCATCTAGTCGTTCGTTAACACCCGTTCAACTACCACTCGATTTTACGTTTACTGAGACGTATATTGATGATCGCTCACATTTTTCTCGCTATGAGGATGAAGATGATGTGGTTTTTCTCATCAAGAAGGGAGAACCAATTGATTTCGATACAGCCTTAGCTGAGAATATTGTGGAGCAGGTACCGTTACGGGTCCTTTCTGCGGAAGAAAAGTCTGGTAAACCAATGCCAACTGGTAAAGGGTGGAATGTTATCTCTGAAGATGACTACAAGGCCCAAAAGCAGGAAGATAAAAAAGTTGATCCACGTCTCGCGAAGTTGCAAAACCTTTTTCCTGATCAGGATAACAAAAAGTAGCGGACGGTTAAAAACCATTTGTGGATAATTTTAATTTCTTAGGAGGTGTCAAACATGGCTGTTCCAGCACGGAAGACTTCAAAGACTAAGAAGCGTATGCGTCGGGGTCACATTAAGTTAAATGTACCTGGCCTTACTCCTTGCCCAAACTGTGGTGAACTTCGCAAGTCACACATGGTATGCCCTAGTTGTGGTTACTACGACGGCAAGCAAGTTGTTAACACTAACAACTAATTAACATAAAAAACTATCCTTTAGGCGCCGGACCTAGGATAGTTTTTTTATTTTAAAATTTTCTAAGAACTGGGAGATAAAAAATGATATAATCTAATTCCTTGATAAATCTATATTTTTCGTGTTGAGAATACTAGGGTTTATTAGAAATTTGTGATAAAATTATTGTGTTTTATTAATACGTATATCAAAATGAAGAAGTTTATATAGTAGGTGAATTATTAATGAGTCGAATTTTAATTATTGAGGATGAGGAAAATTTAGCAAATTTTGTTGAACTTGAATTAAAGCATGAAGGATACGATACTGATGTAGAACTTGATGGTCGTGCAGGGCTAGATGCTGCTTTAAATCAAGACTTTGACGTTATTTTACTTGATTTAATGTTACCGGAATTAAACGGAATTGAAGTCGCACGTCGCGTTCGAGAGTTAAAAGATACTCCGATTATCATTATGACAGCTCGTGATTCAGTTATTGACCGAGTATCTGGCTTGGACCATGGGGCTGATGATTACATTGTTAAACCATTTGCAATTGAAGAGTTGCTTGCACGTGTTCGGGCATTACTGCGGCGAATCAGTATTGAAGATGGTAATAATAAGGAACATCAAACGACGGTTAACTACAAGGACTTGACGATTGAAAAGGAAAACCGGGTTGTTCGTCGTGGCGATGAAGTTATCAATTTAACTAAGCGTGAATATGAATTATTACTGATTCTCATGGAAAATATTAACGTTGTGATGTCACGTAAGGACCTCTTAAGCAAGGTCTGGGGTTACGATTCGAAGGTTGAGACGAATGTTGTTGATGTTTATATCCGGTACTTGCGTAATAAGATTGACCGCCCTGGCGAAAAGAGCTACATTCAGACAGTGCGGGGTACAGGGTATGTAATCCGTTCATAGGAATGATTTATTATGGAGAAAAAAGATGAAAGACGGTTTATTTCATTAAAAATTAAGTGGGCACTGGGGACAGCATTAGGATCCCTTATCATCTTTTTTGTCGTTGTAATGGCCTTATTTAGTGCGTTTACCCAGAATCTCTTCCATCAGGAACGGCAACTATTAAACCAAGGAATGACTAATATCAGTCGGCAACTAGGAACATTAAATGCACCGCTGACGAAGAAAAATATTAGTCAGTTAGTTGACCCGAATGCTAGCAAGTCACAGATTATTTCCGGACAAGACTATCGTCGGCCAGTGGTAAAAGAGTTAAGCGATGGTCATCTCGTAGTCAACATCTATAATCCAGATGGAAAAAATGTTTTAAGTACGGGACGCTATATCAAAAAACCGCATTTTACCACTAACCGCAATATTCATATTGCAGAGGGACCAACCCATGATGTTTTAGTTGGACAGATGCCGATTTATGGTCAAAAGAGCAGACGATTAATTGGTTATCTCCAAGTTGAGAATAATCTAGATGCATACACACGTAGTTATCATCAACTTGAAATAGTATGTGCACTGGCACTGTGCTTGGTTGTAATTGCAAGTGGGCTGCTTGGTTATTTTCTTTCACTATTTCTATTGCGGCCACTGGATAATATTCATGACACGGTTAAGGAGATCAGTTCTGATCCGACAAAGGATGTACGGGTGCCAACCCTTAAGCGCAATGATGAATTAGCAGAGCTTACGACAATGTTCAATGAAATGTTGGATCGGATGCAACGCTATATTGACCAGCAGACCCAGTTTGTTAGTGATGTAAGTCATGAGTTACGAACCCCGGTTGCAATTATTCAAGGACATTTAGAAATGCTCCAGCGGTGGGGGAAAGATGATCCCAAAGTCCTCAATGATTCAATAAAGGCAACGTTGATTGAGACTAATCGGATGAAAAATTTGGTTCAAGAAATGCTTGACCTTAGTCGGGCTGAACAAGTGGAGATTAATTTTCGCAATCAACATACAATTGTCAATGACGTGGTTCATCAAGTCTTTAACAACTTCAAGATGCTATATCCGGAGTTTACGTTCCGCTTAGATGATGACCTTAAGGAACCTATTACTGTTGATATTTACCGTGACCATCTTGAACAAGTTTTAGTAATTCTCTGTGATAATGCAGTCAAATATTCGACTGACGATCATAAGGAGATTCACCTGAGCTTGTCGCGGGGGATGAATACGGTTGAAATCGGTGTCCAAGATTTTGGTGAAGGGATTTCGCCGGAAAATGTTAAACGCGTTTTTGATCGGTTTTACCGCGTGGATAAAGCACGTAGTCGTAAGAAGGGTGGTAACGGGTTAGGACTTTCAATTGCCAAGCGGTTAATTGAGGGTTATCATGGCTCCATTACCTTAGAGAGTTCTGTTGGTGCTGGTTCACTATTTAGAATTATTTTGCCAATTATTGAAGATCCTGAAACAAAAAAATAACCTGATTTAAGCGATGGTGAGTTTACATAATGTGGATATCTGTCAACTGGTATGGTTGACTAAAAATACTTCTTACGAAAATGTAGGAGGTATTTTTTTT
>NZ_RDBR01000038.1 GCF_009663775.1 Lactobacillus sp. 0.1XD8-4 | reverse complement strand
AAGTAAATTGGTCTACAAAAAAGATTTCCACGACCAGATGAATTATTCATCCAACCTATGAAAATCTTACACTAACCCTAAGATTTATAAAATGAATTTGCTAAAGCGCGAACTTTTGAGTATCATTCAATATGGATTGAATTTGTTTAGTTTTTATCTTTACAATCAATAAACGTAAATGGTACAATAATTTTTCGAACATACGTTTAGATATTAAATTGGCAATGGGAGGTCATTTTGTGGCCAAAAAAGAAGTAACATATGATGCCTCATCGATTCAAGTATTAAAGGGTCTTGAGGCAGTACGAAAACGTCCGGGAATGTATATTGGATCAACAGATTCACGAGGATTACATCATTTAGTATACGAAATTGTGGATAATGCCGTTGATGAAGCATTATCAGGGTATGGTGATGAGATTAATGTCACAATTGAAGCAGACAATTCAATAACGGTTCAAGACCATGGTCGGGGGATGCCAGTAGGTATGCATGCGTCAGGTAAACCAACACCTGAGGTTATTATGACCGTATTACATGCAGGTGGAAAATTTGGACAATCTGACGGTTATAAGACATCAGGGGGGCTTCACGGGGTAGGAGCTTCTGTAGTTAATGCTTTATCGACCCACTTAACCTTAACAATCGTTCGTGATCATGTACGTTATCAAGAAATTTTTAAGAATGGTGGTCAACCGGTAGGTAGCTTAAAGAAGCTTGGTAAAACCAAAGCTGGCAATGGTACTACAGTTTCTTTTAAACCAGATCCGAAAATTTTTTCAACAACTGTTTATGATTACAACACTTTGGCTAACCGACTACGTGAATCGGCATTCTTGCTTAAAGGGATAAAGATTACCCTTACTGATAAACGTGCAGGGCAAGAAAAACAAGAAGTATTTCAGTTTAATGATGGAATCCAAGAGTTCGTCTCCTATCTCAATGAAGGTAAAGATATTTTGGGCAAGACCCTTTATTTTGATGGTAAACAGGATGGTGTAGAAGTAGAAGTAGCGGCACAATATAACGATGGATATTCAGAGAGCCTCTTATCTTTTGTTAATAATGTTCGGACTCCCGATGGCGGAACTCATGAAGCGGGATTTCGCAGTGCCTGGACAAAGACGTTTAACGAATATGCTAAAAAAGTTGGCTTACTAAAGGCTACTGATAAAAATTTGGAAGGTAGCGATGTTCGCGAAGGTCTTACTGCAGTAATTTCGGTACGAATTCCAGAACGATTACTTCAATTTGAAGGGCAAACAAAGGATAAGCTTGGAACACCAGAAGCACGTAAAATTGTGGATGCCATTGTAAGTGAACAACTTGGCTATGCGTTAATGGAAAATGGCGACTTTGCACAAATGCTGATTCGGAAAGCATTAAAAGCACGGGAAGCACGGGAAGCTGCCCGAAAAGCACGTAATCAAGCCCGTGGTGGAAAACGCAAGAGCAAAAAGGAACGTAACCTTTCCGGAAAGCTAACACCGGCTCAATCTAAGAACGCAAAGAAAAATGAACTTTTCTTAGTCGAGGGTGATTCGGCGGGAGGATCTGCAAAACAAGGCCGTGATCGAAAGTTTCAGGCAATCTTACCATTACGAGGAAAAGTTCTTAACACGGAGAAGGCTAAACTTGATGATGTTCTTAAAAATGAAGAATTAAATACAATTATCTATACCGTTGGTGCTGGTGCCGGGTCAGAGTTTAATGTTGACGACGCAAATTATGACAAGATTATTATCATGACTGATGCCGATGATGATGGTGCTCATATTCAGATTTTACTTCTGACTTTCTTTTACAAGTACATGCGTCCGATGATTGAAGCAGGGAAGATCTATATCGCACTGCCTCCGCTTTACCGCATTCAGCGCGGACGGGGGGCAAAGACACAGATTACATATGCGTGGACAAATGATGAATTAGCAAAAATGTCCAAAAAAATGGGTAAAGGAGCTCAACTGCAACGATTCAAGGGTCTTGGCGAAATGAACGCCGATCAATTATGGGAAACAACTATGAATCCTGAAACACGAACCTTGATTCAAGTACGGATTGAGGACGCAGAATTAGCGGAACGACGGGTTACAACGTTGATGGGGAATAAAGTCGAACCACGGCGTGAATGGATTGAAGAAAATGTTCAGTTTACATTAAGTGACGATCAAGAGTCCGATAAACTTGTTGAGAATAAAGGTCAATTGCCTCCTTCAAAGGAACCGACAATCAATACATGGAATTAAAGAGAAGGGAATAAAGCTTTGTGAGAAACGGTAAAATTGAAAGCATGACGCTGGAACAGATTATGGGTGATCGTTTCGGACGTTATTCAAAATCAATCATTCAAGAGCGAGCATTGCCAGATATTCGTGATGGTTTAAAACCGGTTCAACGGCGAATTTTATTTGCCATGAATAAAGACGGCAACACATACGATAAAGGATTTCGTAAGTCTGCTAAGTCTGTTGGTAATGTCATGGGTAATTTTCACCCGCACGGAGATAGTTCAATTTATGAGGCATTAGTGCGGATGAGTCAGGACTGGAAACTCCGTGAACCATTAGTTGAAATGCATGGTAATAATGGTTCAATGGACGGGGACCCGCCTGCTGCTATGCGTTATACTGAGGCACGTTTGAGCAAGATAGCGGGCTTGATGCTTCAAGATATTGATAAAGATACGGTCGAAATGACCTTAAATTTTGATGATACGGAAAAAGAACCGACCGTTTTACCCGCCCGTATTCCTAATTTGTTGGTAAATGGTGCCACCGGGATATCAGCTGGTTATGCTACTGAAATTCCAACGCATAATCTCAGCGAGGTACTAGATGCCTTAATCTATTTAATCAAACATCCAACGGCTTCTCTTGATAAATTAATGGAATTTATTCCAGGACCTGATTTTCCAACAGGAGGAATTATCCAAGGAATTGATGGAATACGAAAAGCTTATCAAACGGGCCGGGGCCGCGTGGTTGTTCGCGCTAAAACGGAAATTGAAACTTTGCGGGGCGGACGTCAACAAATCAATGTGACTGAGATTCCCTATGAAGTAAATAAGGCACAATTAGTTAAGCGGATTAATGATTTACGGTTAGCTAAAAAGGTCGAAGGAATTGCAGAAGCGCGGGATGAGACTGATCGAAGCGGTCTGCGGATTGCTATTGAGTTGAAGCGGGGCGCTAATGCAAATGGTATTCTTAATTACTTGCTAAAAAATACTGATTTGCAAATTAACTATAACTTCAATATGGTAGCGATTGATGATCAGCGTCCGATGCGGGTCGGCTTAAAACGTATCCTAACTTCATATTTAGCATTTCAAAAGCAAATTATCCGTCGGCGGACTCAGTTTAACCTTAATAAGGCTCAACGTCGTCTTCATATTGTTGAAGGATTGATTAAGGCATTATCAATCCTTGATCAGGTTATTAGAACCATTCGGGCCAGTAAAAATCGTAAAGATGCTAAATTAAATTTAGTAAACGAATACGATTTTACGTCTGAACAAGCAGAAGCAATTGTTACTTTGCAATTGTACCGGCTAACTAATACTGATGTAACTGAATTAAAAGATGAACAAAAACAGCTTAACGCCAAGATTAAGGAATATCAGTTGATTCTGACTAATGATGATGAGCTAGCAAAGGTCCTTACTAAAGAGATTAGGACGATAAAAAAGCAATTTGGTAATCCTCGACGGACAAAGATTGAAAATCATGTTGAGAAACTTAAGATTGATACTAAAGTTACCGTTGCTAATGAAGATGTAGTTGTCCTAGTGTCACATGCAGGCTATATCAAACGGAGTAGCATTAGGTCATTTAAGGCATCCGAGGCCAATGAAAATGGCTTACGTGAAGACGATTATCCATTACTTATTCAACAAACTAACACGCTTTCACATCTTTTTATGTTTACTAACCTGGGACACGTTATTTACCGGCCAATTCATGAAATAAGTGATGTACGGTGGAAAGATACAGGAGAGCATATTTCTCAAACGATTGGCTTAGCCGATAACGAAGAGATTATTAAGGCAATGATTTTTGATAAATTAGATCAGCCGGGCACGTTCGTTATGGGAACCAGTGACGGACAAGTAAAGCAAACTGCTGTCAGTGAATATAAGCCTGGATCACGTTATAAGAGCCATGCTAGTGTTGCAATCAAGCTAAAAGATGATAATGCTCGTGTAGTTAGTGTTGATTACTATGAACCGACAAACGAAAATCAATCGTTACTGACGATTAGCCGGCAAGGATATGCAGTTCGCTATGATGTTGCAGATGTACCAGTGACTGGTATTCGGACAGCTGGTGTTCGAGCGATTAACTTAAAAGATGATGATCGAGTAATGGATCAGGTGTTAGTTAAGGATGGACAAAATATTGCGGTGATCACACAACGGGGAGCCTTTAAGGAAATGCCAGTTGATGATATTGATGTGGGGGCACGTGCTCGACGTGGTGAGTTAGTTTTGCGCCGTCTAAAGTCTAATCCTCATGAGATAGCAGATTTTGTTGCATATAATCATGATTATGAAGGGGCCTTTGAGATTATTACAGATCGTCCAGCTTTTCAGGATGTAATGGTCGCTGACCATCATTTAGGATCAATAAAATCTAACGGAACTTTTGTTATTGATACAGATACGCAAGGCGAACCTGTCAAATTGCGATTGAAACAAGTCAATATCCTAGAGGAGGAACCAGTGGCACAAGACTAAAGTTAAGGGAGGTAGCGAAAATGGCGTATATTAAAGAAATTAGGGGCTTAGTTGGGCATCGTCCGCTAATTATGACAAGTGCATCTGGGGCACTATTAAATAATCAAAATGCGGTCTTGCTTCAAGAGCGTGCAGATACAGGTGATTGGGGATTTCCTGGCGGTTATATGGAATATGGCGAGTCGTTCGGCATGACAGTTAAACGTGAATTTAAAGAAGATGCCGGAATCGAAGTAGCTCCTATAAAACAATTAGCGATTTTAGACCAAAATTTCTATACGTATCCTAATGGTGATCGTGTCCAGCCTGTTAATGTTTTTTACTTAGTTAAAGCAGTTAACACCAAAGCTTATAAACCAAAAGTGGATGAAACAAGGACAATTCGTTACTTCTCATTAGCAAAACGGCCACCACGATTTTTTAATGATCAACATCAACAAATGTGGGAAATTTTAAAACATTTCGTTCAAAAATAAGTAAGATATTTAATAATTATTCTTTAATCTGCTAACTTCCATGATAGAATAAGAAATGTAGATTGTTTCACGTACTAGCATAATCTAGTAATAAAGTAGTGAACAAACAGGAGGAATTTATATGAGCAAAGAATTAGTATTTGGACACCAAAAGCCTGATACAGATGCGATTACTGCTGCAATGGCATTTTCATATTTCCAAAATCAATTAGGATATGAAACAGAAGCGGTGGCCCTTGGCGAACCAAATGATGAAACCAAATTTGCATTAAAGACATTTGGTATGGAAGCACCACGGGTAATTAAGACTGCTGCCAATGAAGTAGATAAAGTAATGCTTGTTGACCATAATGAACCACAACAAAGTGTCAGTGATATTGATAAGGTTACTGTAACCCACTTGGTTGACCACCATCGGATTGCAGGCTTTGAAACTGCACAACCACTTTGGGCAACAGTTCGTCCTTACGGGTGTGTAAGTACAATTATTACTGAATTATTCCAAGAAAAGCACATTAATATTCCAGCTAACTTAGCTGGAATGATGCTTTCTGCAATTATTTCAGATACTTTACTCTTAAAGTCACCAACAACAACCGATCATGATCGTGAAGCTGTTAAGTACTTGGCAAAAATCGCTGGGGTTGAAGACTATGAGAAATACGGTATCGAAATGCTTAAGGCTGGTACAAACTTGGGTGCTAAGTCTGATGCAGATATTGTTGATGGAGATGCTAAAACCTTTGAACTTGGCGGCAAAAAGGTTCGTATTGGCCAAGTAAACACAGTTGACTTGGATGACGTCTTTGCTCGTCAAGCAGACTTAGAGAATCAAATGCAAAGTTTAATGGATGACAATAGCTACGACCTGTTCTTACTAGTGGCTACTAATATCTTGAACAGTGATTCAGAATTATTAGTAATTGGTGATCCTGCTGAAAAGGTTGAGGCAGCGTTTGGTAAGAAGCTAAATGAAAAGAAGCGGATGAGCTTACCTGGTGTTGTATCACGGAAGAAGCAAGTTGTTCCTCCTTTGACAGATGCTTTTGAAGACTAATAACTAAAAAATATATAAAGGCTGAGCTATTGGATAGTTCGGCCTTTTTTGAGCAAAAAATTATACTTTTATCTTAAAATGTTTAAAATAATAATTATTGATAGATACAAAGGGGTGGATAAGGATGAACATCACTTTTACAGAAGGAGCAGTTAATCGTCTAAAACGGTATGATTTATCAAATAAAAAAATGCTACTAGATTTTGATGATGGTGTTGGACCGTTTTCTGCAGTTGGTAGTTGTAGCTTGGACGGTGCCTATCGTCTAATTCTCGTTGCCAAAGACACTAAAACGCCTGATTATGATGAGAAAATTAATTCTAACCTTGGCGATGTTTTTATCAAGCGCCATACTGTTGTTCAATTTGATAATGAGATGGAAGTCCGGTTTAATCCACGGTACTTTACAATGCCGCTTGTTAGTCCACAAAGAGTGCTAACTGATAATCTAGAAGTGCTTGATTTAAGTGATACTGACCCAAGTGCACAGTTCGACAAAGCACACGATTGTTAGAATTAGAAAAATCCTGTCAATGATGGCAGGATTTTTGAGTTATAGGATGAAGCGGAATACCACTGTAGTAATTATACCGATGATGCCGACAACTGTTGCATACATAAAATGTTTATGATCCTTTATATTTTTCATTGTTTGCCGTCCCATTAGGATAGTAAATACCGCCCAGCCGAAAGCAGCAATCAGCAGGATATATAGTTTCCAATTAGCAGGTAAGTGATGGTAAAAATCACCATAAAACACCATTACACCAATAAACATTACAAAGGCGTAGGCGTAATTGTCACGACGAAAATTAAAAATAAAAAGATAACCAAAAAGACAAACCAACAATAAACTAATAATATCAGTCAAAACCATCCGCACTCACACTCCTTTATAAATTATTATAGTTAATCAGCCCTTAAATATAAAATGTTAAGAAGTAAGAAGAGATAATATGATATGATTAACTTGATAGATTATATAAGGTGGTGCAAGCCGTGAAGAAAAAAGTAATGCGTCAAGAAATTAAATTGTTAACTGAAGAGAATCGTCAATTACGGCGGTATACTTTATTCGCATCAATGGGGATTACACTAAGTTTGGCAATAGGCTTAGTTAGATTAATACACAAGCACTAAAAAAGTACTCAGGTCTTTGCTCGGCAAAGTCCTAAGTACTTTTGATTTAGCAGTTTATTTTGCAGCTTTTTCTACTTCTTCGCGTGTTTTGACATCATTTACATGTAATTCAAACTTAACCAGCTTGAGTCCCGTCATTTTATCAATTGCCCGTTGAACTTCGGAACAGACGGCCTTAAATATTTCTGGTGCACTCTTACCATATTCAATTGTTGCATCCATTTTTAGGGCAACTTGCTTTTCACCAACGTCAGCATCAATTCCTTTAGTCGGGTTACTACCAGATGTAACTTTGTCCGCCAGCTCGCTAAACATATTTCCGTCTAAGGAAAGGATTCCCGGTACCCGACTAGCGGTAATGCCGGCAATTTTTTCGATGACCTGGTCGTCAAAGGTTAATTGCTCGTCGATTGTTTTAGTGGTTGTATTTGTTGTAGTTGTCATGTTAATTCCTCCTCAGAATTAGTTGGCAAGTTTGTCTAACATTTTAATAGCGAGCTTATTTAGCGAATAGCCCTTGGCATCAAGAATATAGCCAATTCCGCCTAAAATAATGGTTGCTAAGAGAATCCCAATCATCGGGAAAAATCCCCACATGATCCAACTGATACTAATAATCAGTCCCATAATGACTCCAATAGTTGTAAGTTTCATAATGGTTGCACCTCCTTAGACGATGACAACTGATTTTTTATCATTGTAAGGGCGTAAATTAACTCTTAATTTATTAAGGTCAATGTCAAAGCCTTGTTTAAGATCGTTCCTGATAGTCTGAAGTAGTGCAGAATGAAGTAATTGTGGATTTGTTCGTTTAGACATCATTCCATTAACTACAACATCTGCTTTATGATTGTGTCGATGCATTCGTAATTTAATTGCTGGATTGTAAAGATCGTATTTGGCAATCGAAGTTGTTAAACTATGTTCGACTGCTTGACGATCAACCTGTACTTTATGAGCTCCATCTTCAGCAATTGTCATTTGCTTAGTTGTCGTTGGTCGGAAAATTGCAACAGCCATTACGGTTAATGCAACGATAATTAAAAATCCAGCAACTCCAGCAGAGAATTGTTGCCCAATAGGACTATGCAACCAGTCATTAATTGGAATCGTCCATTCTTGGTCACGGTATACCCATAATAGGATTACAACCGTTCCAACAATTATTTGGAGTAACATCGCAAACGAGATCCACCATTTTTTCCATGCGGTCATAAGCATCACTTCCTTTCAGAATCTATGAGTTACTTTTGCTATGAATTAAGCATAACATGGTAGAAAACGCTTTACGTCATTTGGTTAAAGCTAAAGTTAAGCTTGTAGTAACAAAATATTCATAGTTAATAAAAACGTCTTGCAATAAAACAGTTGTTGCAAGACGTTTTTATTATTTATTTTGTCTTTCTTGGAGTTTTGCAATTTCAGAATAAGCAGGAGACAGCATTTCTTCTACTTGGATAAAGAGAGGGGTGTAACGTTGATATACTTTAACGGCGGAGGGGTTAGGTTGGTAAGAACTAACATTGCCGATTAACTTTTGCGATGTATCAAGGCTATCAACCATTCCTAAACTCTGCATTGCCATGATTGCGGCACCTAAGCAGCCCGACTCAAAGGAATCGGGAATATTGACTGGACAATTTAAGATGTCTGCTAATATTTGGCGCCAAACTGCAGAACGGGCAAAACCACCTGTAGCAGTGACACTTGCTGGTTCACCGACTAATGCCCGAACAGCCTGAAAGACAGTGGCAATATTCATACTAATACCTTCCATGACGGCGCGTAACATATCGGCGCGGGTATGGATCTGTGATAAGCCGAAGAAGCTGCCACGGGCTTTTGCATTCCATAACGGCGCCCGCTCTCCACCTAGAAATGGATGGAAAAGTAAGCCGTGAGAACCAGCTGGAACTCCTTCGATTACGTGATTAGCAAGGGTGTATGGGTCAACATTTTCATTCTTTACGGCGCTACTGTCGACAAGGTGTTCAACCGCCCATTGATAAACATCACCACCGTTGTTAAGGGGACCGCCAACGACCCACAGCCCTTTATTAATCGCGTAGCAGAATAACCGTCGCTCTGGATCAATGACAGGGTGGTCAGTTACAACTCGAACAGCAGCAGAGGTTCCGATTGTAATTGCAACAGTATTCTGTTTGGTAGCACCAACACCGATGTTAGAGAGGGCGCCATCATAGGCCCCGTAAACAAACGGCGTGTCTGCAGGGATTCCTAATTTAGCTTGTGCAGTCATTGTTAGTCCGGTTGCTTGGGTAGTACCATCAACGATTGTGGGGAGCTGGTCTTTAGTAATACCAGCTAGTTTTAATGCTTGGTCATCCCATTCACCAGTTTTGATATTCATTAACCCGGTACATGAGGCAATTGAAATATCGACGTTAAAATCATTAAATAGCCGGTGAAAAAGGTATGCCTTAATATCAGCAAAGTAAGCAGTCTGGTTAAATAACGCAGGTTCGTCTTCTTTTAACCAAAGAAGTTTTGTCAAGGTCGACATGGGGTGAACAGGAGTACCAGTTTTCATGTAAAGCTGCTGTCCTTCTGTCATCATTTTTAAGTTATCAGCAGCTCGCTGGGCCCGACTATCAGCCCAGGTAATTAAACGTGAGAGTGGTTTTTTATCCTTATCAAGCAAAAGGAGACTTTGGTTAGCACTGGAAACTCCAACCGCAAGGATTTTTCCTTGATTAAGGTCAGCCTTGGCAGCAACATCGTGGATTGCTTGTTCTGCGGCATTGATTACTTCTTCAGGCTCTTGTTCAGCCATTCCAGCAGCATTACGATATAGCTCATAGCCATAATTAGCTTGACTGAGGATGTTGGCGTTTTGGTCATATAAAACCGCCTTTGTACTCGATGTACCAACATCAACTCCAATTACGTAGTTCATTTAACGATCTCCTTTAATAATTCAAATTAATTCTCTATAATATTATAACTCTAACTATTATATTCTAAAGTGACTGGTGTGCAACGATTTCAACGGGTAAAAGTGTTGTTGAACTGATAAGTTTTTCTTCTTTGATTTGTCCTAAAAGTTTTGTTGCTGCCAGATTACCCATGAGTTCCATGTCTTGTTTCAAGAGAAAAATACCATTATCAACGTATTGTGACCATTCCCAATCATCGAAACTAACGAGACCGATATCTTCTGGAAATGAAAGATTTAATTCCTTAAAGATTGCCAAGAGATCAAACAGAATTGGCCCCATCAACGAAACAACCGCGGTTTTTCCTTTTAATTCATTTAGTTGCTGTAAGAAAGTTTTTGCCAGCCACTTACGATCATGTCCATGGGTTTCAATATTATGATAGCTAAGACCATTGTCAATGGCAGCAACCTTTAGCCCTGCAATTCGGGGGATTTGTCCGGAAGCTTCCGCAAAATGAGCACTAACGGTTAAAATATTTTGATACCCCTTTTGGTACAGAATCTTACCAAGGTTGTAACAGGCATCCCGATTGGCTGAAGTCACTTTTCCGATATAAGATGGTTGGTCGTCGACTTCCCGATCAACGATTACGAGCGGGATATCATTTTGTAAAGCCGGGGCAAATTGACTAAAGTGACGAGAATTAGGCTGGACAATAATTCCATCAACACGTTGCTGATAAAGGCGTTCGAGAGCGCGGTGCTCATTTTCGCGGGAGTTATTTGTATTCATTAATAAAATATCATAGCCTGCTTGTTGAAGGACATCATCAATCCCTTTCGCAAGTAATGATGAGAAGGGGTTTGAGATGTCACCGACTAAGATGCCGACAACATGACTGTGATCTTGTCGTAATTGACGAGCAGAGGCAGTTGGTACAAAATGTAGTTCTTTAATTGCCTTTTCAACTCGTTTGCGGGTTGCTGGACGCATTTTTTCGTAGTGGCCATTTATAATTCGTGAAACAGTAGTAACTGAAACGCCAGCTGCTTTAGCAACGTCAGCAATAGTTGTGTGTTGCGTCATAAATTTATTCATCATCCTTATTAATACTACTATTAAAAGAATACCAAAACAGAGAAAAAGCGTCACTAGCTAATTGGGCTAGGACGCTTAATTGATTTAAATAAATAATGAGATGGCGTAAACAGCACCTAAGCCGGCGAGTGCTAAGACAGAGGTTAAAGTTGTCCAGGAAAGAAGGGTCTCTTTTAATGATAGGCCGAAGTATTCTTTAATCATCCAAAAACCAGCATCATTGACGTGCCCGCAAAAGACAGAACCAGCACCGATTGAAAGAACCATTAACGTTGCCATTACGGAGTTTGCTCCGAATTGTTGTGCCATTGGAACGACTAATCCCGCAGCAGTCATGGCGGCAACAGTGGATGAACCAAGTGACATCCGTAATAAGGCCGTAATCAGCCAAGCAGCTAAGATTGGTGAAATGCTTGTTTGGGCGAACAGTCCGGAAATGTATTTTGAAATTCCACCATCAACCAGCACTTGTTTGAAAGCACCGCCACCACCAATGATTAAAAGCATAACGGAAATTTGTTTGATTGAATCAGCTAGGGCAGTTGAGATTTCTTCCATTTTTTTATTGCGCCGTAAGCCCATGGTAAAGATGGCAAAGATTAGCGATAGTAACATTGCAAGATCGGGAGCACCGACAAATTGGATAAACTCATTAACTGGATTGCCCTTTGGCAAAATAAATGAACAGATAGTAGCAAAGGCAATCAAAATAACCGGCATCATGGCGGTTATTACTGAAATGCCGAATTTTGGCGTTTCGTCAAGCTTGAACTCCTTGTATTCGCCCAGTACAGAAATATCAATGTTTTTTCGATAAACTTGTGGGTAGACTTTTTGTAATACCCAGTTGTAGACAGGACCTGCGATGATAATTGTCGGAATTGCAGCTAAGATCCCAAGCAAAAGGACATGACCAAGGTTAGCACCAAGGATATCTGTAATTGCAGTTGGCGCAGGGTGTGGCGGTAAGAATGCGTGGGTTACGTTTAGGGTTGCTGCCATTGGAATGCCTAGGTACATTAATGGCATATCGAGTTCTCGTGCAATGATAAAGATAATTGGCAAAACAACGACGAGACCAACTTCAAAGAATAATGCTAAACCAATGATGAAGGAGGCAAGGATAACGGCGACTTGAATCCACCGCCGGCCAAACTTATTGATCAAGGTTGTGGCAATCCGGTAACCACCACCAGCATCAGAAACGAGTTTACCAAGCATGGACCCAAAACCGAAGATAATGGCAAGGTGTCCCAACTGACCACCAATCCCAGACTCAATGGTGGCTGGGATCTTAGTGAGTGGTAGGCCAAGCAATAAACCGACAATAAATGAAGTGATTACTAAACCAACAAAAGTATTCATTTTGAGTTTAACAATCATAAAAATAAGGATAATAACTCCGATTAAAACAATGAGTAAAGGCATAATCATAACCTCCTAGTGAGTAGCTTGCTGTTGTAATTTAGCGATTGTTGAGTAAGCTGGCGTCAAGAGCCCTTCAACTTGTTGGAAAAGCGGCAAGTAATTCTGATAGACGCTTACGGCTTCTTGATTTGGCTGATAGGAACTAATATCACCAATTAAGCTGGTAATAATTTCGTAGTTATCAATAAGACCAAGACCCTTCATTGCCATTGTGATTGCTCCAAGGCAACCAGATTCAAATGAATTGGGAATGTTTACCGGACAGTTTAAAACATCAGCAAGCATTTGCCGCCAAACTTCTGCCCGGGCAAAACCGCCAGTTGCGGTAACGCTTGCAGGTTCGCCAACAAGGTCACGAACAGCTTGAAAAACTGTAGCAATGTTCATACAGATTCCTTCCATTACAGCGCGTAACATATCAGCGCGGGTATGAATCTGAGATAAACCAAAGAAACTACCGCGGGCATTGGCATCCCATAGCGGAGCCCGTTCGCCACCGAGAAATGGATGGAAAAGGAGACCATGGGCACCAGCTGGTACGCCGGCGATGACTTGATTGGCAAGGGTATAAGGATCGATATTTTCGTTTTTCACAGCACTAGCATCAACCAAGTGTTCAACTGCCCACTGGTAAACATCCCCACCGTTATTTAACGGACCACCGATAACCCATAGTCCTTTGTCTACAGCGTAGCAAAATAGTCGTTGCTGGGGATCGATGACTGGATGATCAGTTACGACTCGCACACCCGCGGAAGTACCAATTGTAATCGCAACGGTGTTCTGCTTAATTGCGCCAACGCCAAGGTTTGATAATGCACCGTCAAATGCGCCATAGATAAAGGGGGTATCGGCGGGGATGTTCATGTTCGCTTGGGCTGTTGGCGTTAAGCCCGTTGCTTTAGTAGTTCCGTTAACGATTTCTGGTAATTGCTTACGGCTGACTTTAGCGAGACCTAGTGCTTGCTCGTCCCAATCACAAGTGTTGACATTCATCATTCCTGTACAAGAAGCAATTGAAACGTCTACCTTAAAAGTGTTGAAGAAATGATAAAAAAGGTATGATTTAATATCGCCGAAGTAAGCAGTTTTGTTTACCATTTCTGGTTTCGTTTTATGTAGCCACATGATTTTAGTTAGTGGCGACATGGGGTGGATCGGTGTTCCAGTCTTAGCGTAGATTTGCTGACCGGCTGGACTTTGTTTCAGTTCAGTAGCAACTTCGCGAGCCCGGGTATCAGCCCAGGTAATTACACGTGAGAGGGGATTAAAGTTATTATCGAGCATAATTACGCTTTGGTTAGCGCTCGAAAATGATACCGCTAATAATTTTCCGTTTGCTAAATCTGCGCGTGCTGCCGCATCATGGATCACCTTTTCAACGGCTTCAACGATTGCGACGGGATCCTGTTCGGCCATGCCGGTTGCGTCCCGATAGAGAGAATATCCTTCGCTAAATTGATCTAAGACAGTTGCATTTTTGTTGTATAGAACTGCTTTGGTGGAAGTAGTTCCAACATCGACACCAATAAAATAATCCATTGTACTTATTTCTCCCTTTTATTTTTTGAAAACGTTTTAGTTTATCGTTACACCAAATAATATAATATCTAATGTAAGCGATGTCAATACATAAAATATAATAAGTGTATCGATTTCCTAAATGACACCATAAAAAGTAATTGCACATAGACCGTAATATGTGCTACTATTAATTGCTTAATTTGTTATGGTAGAGGCATTAAGAAGGATTTTTCGGGAGGGATTATAATGAGGATCCGTAAAGCAACGATGACAGATTTAGAATTGGTAGTGGAGATTTTACGTGATGGTCGTAATCAGTTGGCAGAACGGGGCGTTGACCAATGGCAGGGGGACTATCCGAACGTCACCCACGTAAAAGAGGATATTACCAATGGGGTTGCATACTTGGTTCAAGCTGATGATGGACAAACTGTTGGGACATTAGCGATTGTTAATGCTCCAGACCATGTTTATGATAAGTTGAATGGACGGTGGCTAACAAATACCGCGGATTATGTTGTAATTCACCGTGTAGCAATCCATTCTCAGCACACCGGAAAGGGTTATGCGTCCAGATTATTCCTTAGTGTGATTGATTATTTAGAAACACATCGTCCAGATATCAAGTCAATTCGTTTGAGCACTAACGAGAACAACCTTGCAATGCAACGGGTCGCAACTAAAAATGGGTTCCAAAAGGTAGGAACTTTGCACGGTGCTTTCCGTCCCAATGAGTTATCTTATGTGTACGAGTTGTTGACCAAGGTGCGTGTAACGCAATAGAAAATGCCAAGTACAACAGAAATTAATTGTTGCGCTTGGCATTTTAAAATTTATTTTTGATTGATCTTTTTAGCATATTCACGAGCATTATATAATTCATAGACAACCCATGTTTCAATCAAAGTGATGATGCAGATAAGAATAGCGGTATACATATTTGGGAGTACAAAAAGTAATAATAGAAAAATCCATGAAATCCATGACCATTGAGTTTCTATTGTTACGATTCGCCGAACGCGTTTAGTTGGTTCTGAGCGTCCGGATTGACTAAAAATCGTCCGAATTTGAGCAAAATAACGGACTTCAAAAATACTTTCAATAATAAAAATTGCTGTTAGGACAATCAATAAAACATTCATCATGATAAAGGCCCCTTGTGGATTAATTTGTCTTTAATTTTAGAACTAATACCTAAGAGAAGCAATTAATTGCGTAATAGAAAAAGAGCTTGTAGCATATTGCCGCAAACTCTTATCTGACTTTCCACATATCAAGGAATAGTAGGGTGATGAAAGTAGGTATTTCACTACTATCAAACATTCATTGTCTTACCATATTCGTTATTGATGGTATCAACAACATCCTTGGCCTGCATGTCATCTTCAACAACTGTCTCGCCATCGCGAAGAGTATACTTTACGCTGTCGTCTAGATTGCTAAAGTCAACATCATTACCATTTGCATCAACAAAATCAAACTTCGAATCTTGGAAGTTTTTAAGAGCATCTGCATTAATTTCCATGATTATGCTTCCTTTCGCCATTATAGTAACACTTAATTGACGAAAATTACAGGGAGATGTTAAAAAGGTTAGGAAAATAAACGTAATTGTGAATTAATTGCTAGGAGGATGGTGTTGCAATCATTTTAAATATTGTTCAGCTTCTATATTTGAAAGGTGGTAATTTTTGATTAGGCTCGTCTTAATATCTTCTGTGGGGGTACCAAGTTGCTGAAGGGTCTTAACAAGAATCTTTATCGCCTTAATCCGTTCTTCTTTCTGCCCTTCGCTTCTTCCTTCACTTTTTGCATCTGCAAGTAGCATTTGAAACTTCATAAAACTACGCCTCCGTTCAGGATTACTCTTAATTTTACTGATTTCAGTTTGAATTTGAGTTATAAACTTACTCTTATTGTCTACTTGGTTGCGCATTAATGCAAGGAAACTTTGAATTGGCTTGTCATTATCAGAAAAGGTTGTGGCCTTAGCGTTAAAAACTACTACTGTTCTTTTGTCACCAAACTTAAGTTGTGAATCGCATGTACACTGCATTTCAAATTCATAACGAGCCCAGCCACGACCGTAATAATCGAAGTTGCAAAACATAATTGCATAAGTAGGATATTTTGCTAGTACTTGATAATTATTATTGGGCTTTAGTAATTCTTCATCCGCTTGGCCGAGGTAATATCTTAAACGAAAAGGGAGATTATGCTTATCAGCGATTTGCATTTCAACGATAAATATTCGGTTTTCTTGGTCACGGACGTAAACATCATAACGAACTTTTTTCGCTGCGACTGCACTAATGTCTTTTTGTGTTTCGATATTAACGACTTCTTTTAATTTTAAATATGGTAAGGCTCGTTGGATCAGCTGCATGCAAATTTCCTTATTTTCCATTACCAACCCAAACATGGGGTCGCTAGTAATTGTCATATTTTGCCATTGCTCAACTATTCTTTCTTCTTGACTAATAAGATCATGCTTCATGGATAATAACTCCTTACAATTAGAAATATTCTTAAGATAAAAGGTGTTCTATAAATATATATACGTAAAAAATAATGATTTGCACTTTTTATTTCGGTAACTATCTATAATAACGATTAGGATGGTGAAAATGTAAAAGTTTATTTAATTTACATCTTTAACTAATGGTGTTCAGCACATATAATAAGGAGTAGGAAGAGAAGTTATAAGTGATAGGAGGAACTAGATATGTCATTGATGCAAAATACATCTGAAATTAGTAAAACTGACACGCAAGTTTACTTAGTTACCTTAGTTCGTGAGAGTGCTGATATGCCACAGTACATTGATCATATGGTTTATGAAACTACTGAAGGTGGTCAAAAGTTTATGGCGCGGTTAGTTGAAGCATTTTCACGGGCAGGATATCGGCAAAAGAAAGTTAGCGACGATGAGTACTTACTTAATAACGGCCTTGATAAAATTACCCTAACTGGTGAGACGCAAGCGGTTTTTAAGGATTAACAAGATAATAAAAAATCTGGTGTTGCATTTTATGGCGACACCAGATTTTTTATCCCAAAATTAACTATTGCTCATTCCGCAGTGATGGAATTTTAACGTCTTCGGTATAATTAGGACTCCACCAGCCATGCTTGTTAATGTAGCCAGCTGGGAGGCAAAGGAAGACTAGGAGAATAATTTCTAAGACTGCTGAGATTGAAGTAAGGAAATTATTATTATTGCTTGTGAAAATAATTGAGAGCAGCCAGAAAACTAATAGTGTCCATCCGCTTAAACCGGCATCCCGTAATCGGCGAACTGCAATCGCAATTGATGGCAAGATGTTCGCAAGACAAAAGGCGATAATTACAAACATCAAGAAAATAACGAAAAATGGCCCGTTAGCATAACCGTTCATAATCGAATTAACTGTCGAGTAGCCGGCAATCGCTAACAAGAAATATAAGATGACTAAAATAACAAAGTTAACCAGCACCGGCCACCAAAAATCAGCCCGGGAAGAAACCGCCCGATATTTAAAAGCGTTCTGCCAGTAGTATTTATATGCTTCAAACATAATATCTCCTCCTTTGATATATTTGCTTTGATTATAGCATTTTTGTAGAAGAAATAATTAAAGTTATAGTTATTCATTTTTATTTTTTTGTAAGAAATTGCTTGATACATTTTTACCGGTGTAATATAATTTCTTACAAAGAAAGAGGGGTGGAAGAAAAATGAAATTGAAGGATTTTGTAACAATTGAATCAGGCAAAAACACAAATAGACTTAGTGAAAAAGAGTTAGCAAATCAGTATACTAATTTAGATGCAATGATGGATTTCTTTACAATGGCCAAGGAAATAAATAATAGTTCTAACATAATTGCGTTTGATTTATATCCCAAAGCAGGTAATTATAACGCACGAGTTATTTCACGTAAAAATTCCACAAAAATAATAACAAATCAAAAGATGTGTAAAATCATCGTAGATAACCAAAAAATTTCTCCTTATTATTTATGTTATCTCTTAAATGAAGATAATACTGTACAACGTCAAAAAAAGCTATTTACTCAGGGTTCATTTATTGAACGGCTACGTCCCTCTTTTTTACGCAATTTAGATGTTAAATTGCTGGCTTTACCTCAGCAAAAGTTGTTAGGAAAAATTTATGTCCAATCTATATATTTAAATTATTTAGAAAAAGACTTAGCAGATAAAAGGTTAATACAAAGTAAGGAGCTATTAGCTCAAAAAATAAGGGAGGGGAAAACATTATGAATGAATCCTTGATTTTATTAATTTTATTGGTAATAGCTATTAAATGGTAGAAAAATATTAAGGAGTATGAAATGACTATTTGGAAGAGCGAACTAGCATTTGAAAATGAATTAATTAACCATCTTAGTAATTTAGGTAGAACTAAGCAATGGGAATACTTACCACAGATTAAAACAACAGATCAATTGTGGGACAACTTTAAGCGTATTCTTGAGCAACATAATCAAGACCGCCTAGAGAAACCATTATCGCCAACGGAATTTAATCAAGTAAAGGCGATAATCAACAAATTAAATACTCCCTATGAAGCTGGGCAGTTTTTATATGGGACTAATGGAATATCGCAAATTGAAATTGATCGTGATGATGGTAAACATGTATATTTAACAGTTTTTGATCAGGATCAAATAGGGGCTGGGAATACTGTTTATCAAATTGTTAATCAAGTTGAGCGTCCAGCGGTAATTCCAGGACGGAAGAATCGTCGTTTTGATGTAACAATGTTAATAAACGGTTTACCGATTATCCAAATTGAGGAAAAAGCTGATGGTCGGGATGCTAAAGAAGCGTTAAACCAAATGCACCAATATATCGAAGAAGACCAATATTCTGATATTTTTGGCACTCTTCAAATTTTAGTTGCCTTAACACCACATGATGCACGTTACATGGCTAATACGACAGCTGATAAGTTTAATACCGATTTTGCTTTTCAATGGCAACGAGCAAAGGATAATAAACCAGTGCTAGATGCAATGCAATTTGCGGATCTGATGTTATCAATTCCGATGGCCCATCAAATGGCAACAAACTATATGATTTTAGATGGTACACCCCGTCATCAAATGATAAAGATTATGCGTCCATATCAAGTTTATGCAACAAAACGGGTCATTAACAAAATTCGAGAGCATACGTTTGGGATTGATGACCAACGAATCGGATATGTTTGGCATACAACTGGATCTGGTAAAACCATCAGTTCATTTAAGGCGGCTTGGCTTGCATCACGATTACCTAATGTTGATAAAGTTGTATTTATGGTTGATCGAGTGGCCTTAACTAACCAAACAGTTGATGAATATATGGCGTACGATCCTGAAAATACTGAAGAAAGTAATGGGGGAGTAGTTACTGATACTGCTAATCGGTGGGCATTAGCTAATAAATTGAAGCGTAAAGGAAACGGAATTATTGTAACTTCTACTCAAAAGATGGATGCAATGGTTCGAAGCAAGGACTTCAAGCCTGTTGATAAGAATCTTGTCTTTATTGTTGATGAGGCTCACCGATCAACTTCTGGAGAAATGCTGCAAAGAATTCGGAGAGCTTTTCCTAAATCGGCCTGGGTTGGTTATACTGGAACTCCTGTATTTGCAGAAGAAAATGGTAAATCTAAAGCGCCGACAACTCGTGATATCTTTGGGGATGTTATTCATACTTATACAATTCAAGATGCCATTAAAGATGGTAATGTTCTTGGATTCAAGGTTGATTTTGAGACAACATTAACTGAAAAAGTACTGCGAGAACAGTATCTGCCAGAGTATTTTAAGGCTCGTTATCCTAAGATGACAGATGAGGAGATTCAAGAACGAATCGCCAACATGAACGAAAACGATATGGACGATAAGGTTGAGCCAAGTGTCTATGATGAAAATCATAAACATGTTGAGTTGGTCGTTGAGGATATCTTGAAAAATTGGAATAAACGCTCTGTTAATGGTAAGTACAATGCAATTCTTACTACTCATGTTGGTGGCGGGAAAGCATCAACTCCAATGGCGATGGAGTATTATAACGAATTTAAGAAGCAAAACGCTAAAAGAGAGCATCCGTTACGAATTGGAATTACTTTTAGTCAAGATACATCCAATGGCGACAATCAGTTAGGGACCAATGATTCTTTACGTAAAGCAATGCAAGACTACAATGAAATGTTTGGTACTAGCTTTAATGATAAGCAGGTTAAAGAATATACAGAACAAGTAGTTTCGCGATTGAATCGGACAATTGATGATGGCAAATACTTTGATCTTGTTATCGTTGTTGACCAATTATTAACGGGCTTTAATGCACCACAATTGAATACTCTTTATGTAGATCGGACATTAAAGGGTGCAGCTTTAATCCAAGCATATTCGCGAACAAACCGGGTTCAGGATATGCAAACTAAGCCATTCGGCCGAATTGTAAATTACCGATGGCCTAAACACACGGAAAAGTTAATGAAAAGTGCATTGGCAAAATATGCAAACCGCAACTCCGCTAACATTCAAGAAGAACTTTTTAACGATGAAGGTAAAAACGATGGTGTTATTGCCCCTTCCTATGGTGAAGTTAAGAAAGAGTTGCATAAGGTAGTAAACAGGTTAGCTGGTTTTTCAGAAGATTTTACTGATATCCCAGCAAGCGAAAATGCACAAGAACAAATGTACAAAGACTTACGCCAATACAACCATTTGATGGCAATTGCCAAACAAGACGATAAATATGACGATACACATCCTGAAAAATTATTAACTTCATTGGGGATGAGCTTGGATGATGAAGAAATCTTAACAACCACTTTAGCAAATCGGCTAAAAACAAAAATTGCTAAAAGACATCATATTGATTTCTCGCAAGTTGACCTCCAAATGGAACACGTTAAAGAAGTGAAGGTCAATTGGGATTACCTTGAGGGATTGATTGTTGAAGTGATGAATAAGTATCACGATAACGACATTGAGGGCGCTAAAAAATCCGCTGAAGAAGTAAAGATTATTTCTGATAAATTAGAAGATCGGGGATATGCGGCCAAAATTCTAAGATTTATTAAGGATCTCTTCAAAGGAAAGGTTAAATTTGAATATCCAGTTCAGCAAAAGCACGTTAAGAAACTGATTGCACAAAACAATGAAGGTCAGCAACGTTCTGCTATTTTTGAGTATAAGAAAAAGTGGGGACTAGCTGATATTGAAGATTCACATTTAATAAATGAAATCTTAGATAAGCATGTTATTGGTGCCGATGACTTAAATGGAAACGGAGAGCTCGACAACATCGTCATGGAAGGCCAAGCAGTATACAAGACTGATGCTGAAGCTGAAGAGGTTAAAGGACTTTCAAGGATAAAATATCGAACGAAATTACGTCATTCTATCAATGAGTTTGCAGATGAATTAAAGAAAAAGTTTTAGGAGTTTTTTGAAGTGAATAAAGCACAAGAAATAACAAGTCAATTATGGGAAATGGCAAACCGCTTACGGAGCAATATGGATGCCAGCGAATATCGAAATTACATTTTAGGTTTTATGTTTTATCGGTATCTTTCAGAACACCAAGAAAAAAGTATGGTTGAAAATAAATTGATCGATGTCGCAGAAGGCCAGAGTGTAAATGATGCATATAAAGAACAAGCAAGCGGTGAAGATCTAAATGATTATTTAGAAGAAATCGCTTCTTCGCTTGGTTATGCGATTGCCCCTGAATATACATGGGCAACAATTGTCGATAAAGTTAATAACAATACAATTGCTCCCTCAGACTATCAGGATATGTTAGATAGTTTTAATCACAATTTGAATCTTAACCGTAATGCCAAAATGGATTTTCATGGAATCTTTGACGACATGAATTTAGGTAATTCTCGTTTAGGTAACTCAACATCAGCACGAGCAAAAGCATTGACTGATATTGTTAATTTAGTGGATCAAATCGAATATAAAGATGAGAATGGTCATGACATTTTGGGTGATATTTATACATATCTGATTGCCGAGTTTGCTGGAAATTCAGGGAAAAAAGCAGGGGAATTCTATACCCCACACCAAGTTTCTGAAATATTAGCAAAACTAGTAACCTTGAATTTAGACCCAGGTATAAAGAATCCAGAAGTATATGATTTTGCTTGTGGCTCTGGATCATTATTGCTAACGGTTCAAGACCAAGTTCCTAATAGAAGATTAAAATATGCTGGCCAAGAACTAAACACGACAACTTATAATTTAGCGCGGATGAATTTAATGATGCATGATGTTCGTTATCAAAATATGACGCTAAAAAATGCAGACACGCTTGAAATGGATTGGCCTGATGGAGTAGACGAACATGGGGTAGATCATCCACATAGTTTTGACATGGTTGTGGCAAACCCGCCTTACTCTGCACGCTGGGACAACAATGATAATAAGCTAAAAGATCCGCGTTTTAAGGAGTATGGAGCATTGGCACCGAAGACAAAAGCAGACTATGCTTTCCTTTTGCATGGTCTATATCACTTAAAACAAGATGGAACCATGGCAATTGTTTTGCCACACGGGGTTCTATTCCGTGGTGCTAAGGAATCCCAGATTCGTAAAGCTTTATTGGAGAAAAATCAGATTGATGCAATTATTGGGTTGCCAGCAAACCTATTCTATTCAACAGGAATTCCAACAGTTGTGCTTGTTTTAAAGAAGAATAAAGAAAATAAAGATGTATTATTTATTGACGCAAGTAAAAACTTTGAAAAGGGTAAGAACCAAAACGTCTTACGAAAAGAAGATATTGATAAGATAATCGATACATATAAGGAAAGAAAAGATGTTGACAAGTATGCTCATGTGGCAACAATCGATGAAATTAAAGAAAACGACTATAACCTTAATATTCCGCGATATGTTGACACATTCGAGCCTGAACCACCAGTTGATCTTGGGAAGTTAACAAAAGAAATGGAAGAGACTCAAAAAGAGATCGAACAGACCCAAAGTGAGCTTTTGGCGATGATGAAAGAGCTAACTTCGAAAGACGAGAAGACCCAAAACGACTTAAACGAATTTATCAAAATGTTAGAAAACGAGGTAAGGCGTAATGGATAAAAAGCCCGAAAAATTGGTGCCTGAAGTCCGTTTTAAAGGATTTACTGATGATTGGGAGCAGCGAAAATTTGGAGAAGTTACACAAAGGATTAGTAAAAAGGATAATAATATCAATTTTCCTCATATAGAATTTGAAAATATAAACTCTGGGAGAGGCACAATAAATAAAAATTTAAAGGATCTCAAATCTAATAAGACTGGAATTAGATTTCAAAAAGAAGATATTTTATTTGGGAAATTGCGACCATATTTGAGAAATTGGTACTTTGCTAAATTCTCAGGTATTGCAGTTGGGGATTTCTGGGTGTTGAGGTCAAAAGAAAATTCATTGTTCTTATATTATCTAATTCAAACACAGAAATTTTATTCAATAAGCAACCTATCATCTGGATCAAAAATGCCAAGATCAGATTGGCAACTAGTATCCAATTGTAAATTTTATTTTCCAAAAAACTCTACTGAAGCTTCTAAGGTTGCAAATGTAATTTCAAAACTAGATCATATACTTTCTCTCCAGCAACGAAAATTAGAGCAACTTAAACAGCTAAAAAAGGCGCTGTTACAACAATTATTCGTTGGTAAAAATAACAAACAACCTAACTTAAGATTTAAAAACTTTGATGGTGAGTGGGAGCAGTGTATGCTAAAAGAAATTAAAGACGTAAGAGATGGGACACATAATTCACCAAAATATCAAAAAGAAGGATATCCGTTAGTTACATCAAAAAACCTAATTACAAATGGAATAGATTTATCTAATGTTTCATTCATTAGTAAGTATGATTATCAAGAAATCAATAAACGCTCAAAGGTTGAAACCGGTGATATTCTTTTTGGAATGATAGGAACTATAGGTAATCCTGTAATGGTAAAAAAAGGTGGCTTTGCCATAAAAAATGTTGCATTAATAAAAAACGGAGGCGAGGTATCAAATGGTTTTCTTCTACATTTATTAAAATCAGCAATTTTCTCGCAATATATTAAGAAAGAAAATGCCGGTGGAACACAAAAATTTTTAGGACTTTCTGTTATTAGGAGTTTTAAATTTAAAGTTCCTGATAAAGTTGAACAAGGAAATATTGCGAGCATTTTCGACACCCTCAATCGTTTTATCACCCTCCAACAAAACAAACTTACTCAACTGACTACCTTGAAAAAGTATCTCTTACAAAAACTTTTTATCTAAAAAGCGACATCAGTGTTAATTTCACCACTGGTATCGCTTTTTTGTTTAATTTAGTTGAGATAGATGATGTAAGACTTTATCATTATCTTTATTTTCGAGTTCCTCAATAATATGGATATAGGTTTCTTGGGTTGTTGTAATGTTGGCGTGACCTAGTCTTTTAGCAACACTAGCAACTGAGACTCCTTCATAAAGTAATAATGAGGCATGGGTATGGCGTAAACCATGAACCGAAATAGTTGGTATATCTAATTTATAGCAATATTTTTCTAACAAGCCATTAACAGTAGAATTAAATACTCTTTTATTATGTGGTACAAAAATTGGCCAGTCACTTTCTTTATTTCGAATAAGTGACTTGAATTGGTTCATAAGGTGCCAATCAACCATGACAACGCGGTTTGAAGATTCATTCTTAGTTTTTTGAAAATTACCAATTGGCGTTTTATAATTCCAAGATTTATTAACGATAATTTGCTGCCTTTCAAAATCAAAATCTTCTGGAGTTAAGGCTAACGCTTCCGCAAATCGTAAGCCAGTCTTTGATACTAATAAGATAAACCAATCCCAGTTTAATTCGTCACCTAAATCAAGATGGCGGAGTAGTTTTTGTAATTCATAAAGATTCAAAAATTTATTCTTTTTATTGCTAGGATCAACTCCCTTTATAATTGCGCGCCGTGTAGGGTCATGTTCCAATAATCCTTCGTCTAATGCATCAACTAAGGCCGCTTTCAGATGATGATGAAAATCAAGAGTAATTTGTTTTTTCATGAGTAGCAGCATAGTTATTTAACAATTTTTGATATGATTGGCGATTAAGTTCATTCATATGTAACTCTGGTGCAAGTTCTTTAATTTTTCGATGCGTTAAATAATATTTATCCAACGTTACTTTTCGAACTGCTTTTTCCTTATAAAGCTTAATCCAATCCATATAGTATTTATAAAATAGCTTTGTACTGTAGTGTTTCCGAGACATAATAAAACCTCCAACAAATAATTTAGTGTCAAAAACACAAATGTATTATTTGTTGGAGGTTGTGCTTTATGCAATAAATTAGATAAAGAGCTTTTGAAGAAGGTATTTTTTAAGAATATTTAATTGGTCAATTTTAGATTGCTGAAGATTAATAACGTGAGCCGAATTTTGTAAAAATTTTCCAACAACTAATTGTTCTTTTATTTTTGGAACTTGCCATAAAGATTCGGTTACTGTCGATTTAGAAATATTAAGTTGTGATGTCCCAATCCCCATCTTATGAAAGTATCTTTGATTATTATTAATCAAGGATACCATAAAATTTGAATTTATGTTTTTGCTAGTTGGCCTTAGTAAGGCAACTCTTTGATTCAAAACATATTTGTTATCTTGGGGAATTATAGCGACTCGTCCTAATAATTTTCCATGCGCAATATCACTCAAAATCATTACTAAATCATTTTGCCTCAATATTTCATTAGCATGATTTATGTATCTTCCAGACGACTTTAGTGTTCCATCAATTGAAATAGAATTTAAATTGATTAATTCATATTTACCATTTGATTTCTGATTTTGTTCATGTGCTCTTCCATTATGATAAGAATATAATTCACCTAATTTGCGCTCTTTCCAATTACCATTAAAATTTTTAAATCTCAAGTTAGGTTGTTTACTATTTTTATCAACAAACAATTGTTGCAACATTGCCGTTTTTAGTTGTTTTAATTGCTCCAATTTTCGTTGCTGGAG
>NZ_RDBR01000037.1 GCF_009663775.1 Lactobacillus sp. 0.1XD8-4 | reverse complement strand
AGCACTGCTGATGAAATCAAGGCACTTGAAGATAAAGGTTATGTATTAGTAAATGATGGCTTCCCAACTGATGCTGCGTTTGATAATGATAAGGATCACGACCAAGTATTTACTGTTACATTCAAGCATGGCCTCCAACCAGTAACACCAACCAACCCAGGTAAGCCAGGTCAACCAATCAACCCGAATGATCCAGACGGTCCTAAGTACCCAGCTGGATCAGACCAAGTAACGAAGAACGTTACGCGGACAGTTCAATACGTTGACGAAAACGGCAACAAGGTTAGTGATTCAGTTGAACAAACTGTTAACTTCACTGCTGAAGGGGTTCTTGACAAGGTAACTGGTGAATGGACAACGCCATTAACTTGGAGCGGCAGTCAATCTGTTGCGGGCGTTAAGACACCGGTTGTTGAAGGTTACCACGTTGTCAACGTTGACCGTGATGGTGAAGGTAATAATGTTAAGGGTGTAACGCTGACTCACGACAACGACAGCTACACCGTAACTGTTAAGTACGCTAAGAACGGTAAGATTGTGCCAGTTGACCCATCAGGCAAGCCAATTCCAGATGTACCAACGCCGCAATACCCAACTGACCCAACGGATCCAGCCAAGGTAACGCCAAATGAACCAGTGCCAAATATTCCAGGATTTATCCCTGAGGTACCAACGGTTACCCCAACTAACCCTGGTGAAGATACACCGGTTCACTACAACCCAGTTGTTAATGACCAAAATGCTGTTGTTAACTATGTTGACCAAGACAATAACAATGCTCAAATTGCCACTTCAGGCAACTTAACTGGTAAGCCAGGCAGCGTTATTGATTACAGCACTGCGGCAACGATCAAGCAGTTGGAAGACCAAGGCTACGTCTTAGTAAGCAACGGCTTCCCAGCTGGAGCAGTCTTTGATAACGATGACAGCACAACCCAAACTTACACCGTTGTCTTGAAGCACGGTACCACGACCTTTGAACCAGACAAGCCAGGTACACCGGGTGAACCAATCAACCCTAACTACCCAGACGGGCCAAAGGTAACCAATGAAGACGTTGACTACCTTAAGGATGTTAAGTTTACGGTTCACTACGTTGGCGCTGGTAATAACAACCCAGCCGATAACGTACAAAACGCTCGCTGGACGCGGACCATTACTGTCGACAACGTTACTGGCAATATCATTAGCTCAACTGAATGGGTAAGCAACAAAGATAGCTACGACAACGTTAAGACCCCAGTTGTTAATGGCTACCATGCAGACCGGACGCAAGTTGACGGCCAGCAGGTAACGATGGACGACCAAGAAGCAACGGTAACTTATGCACCAAACGGTAAGATTATCCCAGTTGATCCTGAGGGCAACCCAATTCCAAATGTACCTAACCCGCAATATCCAACTGATCCAACGGATCCATCAAAGGTAACACCAAACGAACCGGTACCAACAATTCCTGGCTACACGCCACAAGTACCAACGGTTACCCCAACTGATCCAGGTGTTGATACGCCAGTTAAGTACATTCCAGATACCGTAAATCCAAAGCCGGCTGATGATCAAAAGGCCATTGTTAACTATATTGACCAAGATGAGAACAACAAGGTAATTGCGACATCTGGCAGCTTAGTTGGTAAGCCGGGCGAAAAGATCGACTACAGTACCGCAGCAACGATCAAGGAACTTGAAGCTCAAGGGTACGAATTAGTAACCGATGGTTTCCCAGCCAACGCAACATTTGACGACAATTCAGACGTTAACCAAGTCTTCACAGTCGTCTTGAAGCACGGTCATGCTCCCGTCGGTCCAAACAACCCACATGAACCAGGAACACCAGTTAACCCTGATGAACCAAACGGTCCAAAGTGGCCAGCAAAGGACAACTACACGAAGGACTACACATCGACCGTTCACTTCGTGGATAACCACGGTAACAAGATGCGTGATGATAATGTTCAAACTTCAACATGGACCCGGACATTGATCATTGATAAGGTTACTGGCGAAATCCTTAACCCTAATGAAAACTGGACTTCTGATAAGGACAGCTACAGCGAAGTTAAGGTACCGGTAATTAACGGTTACGTTGCGGACAAGGCTAATGTACCAGCCAAAGAAGCAGTTCAACGTAATATTGAAGATACCGTAACCTACACCAAGGTTGGTAACATTGTTCCGGTTGATCCAAACGGCAACCCAATTCCAAATGTACCAGTTGTGCCATACACTAATGACCCAACAGACCCAACCAAGGTTGTACCAAACGAACCAGTACCAACAATTCCAGGAATGACACCAAACGTTACGACAGTAACGCCGGATCATCCAACAGTTGATACGCCAGTTGTCTACACGACGCCAACACCGGTAACGCCAGAAACGCCAGCTAAGCCAGAAGTTCCGGCAACTCCTGCTCAACCGGCAGCTCCGGCAACGCCAGCTGCACCAGCGGCTAAGACACCAGCTCCAGCTAAGGAAGCGCCAGCCCAGCCAGCTGCAAAGCAAGAAGCTAAGAAGTTGCCACAAACAGGTAATGATAATAGCAGTTCTGCAGCAGCCTTAGGACTTGCGGCTCTTGGTCTGACAGGCATCTTAGCAGCCGGCAAGAAGCGTCGTAAAGAAGACTAAAGCAGGTTGTTAGATGAAAAAGCTATGCGGAGAGTTGTGGTTAATTTGAAGATGGTTTATTGCAATGACTTAACAAACAATGCAATGGATAGTGGCTTAACAGATTCATAGCAACAAACTCGACGCATAAAAGAAAAGCTCATGATTGAAATTTCAGTCATGGGCTTTTTGTTATTATATTTTGCAATAATGAATTAACGGTAAGAAGTTCTCGCAGCTTGGGCTTTGTGGTATTTTGGGCTTAGCTGGCTAACATCTCAGACGTGTTATCAGAACTAACAGCTAAGGATATCTGGTGCGGTTAATGCACATAACTTGGCTGTCCTTGCGCTAAGTGTTATGCTAATCGCAAGAATGAAGATTAGGGATGCGGAGAGTTGTGGTTAATTAACTAGATAGTTTTATTGCTAATGACTTAACACCAAAGCAATGACAAAGTGGCTAAAGTTATCGCAACAAACTCAACGCATTGACGAAAGGCTCTGCAAAATATATGCAGAGTCTTTGTTGTTTTAAACGACTAACGTTAATCGATTGATAAAATAATCGCTGAATTTATAACTCATATGATAGGATTATCATTTGTAACTAATGATTGTAATAATTAATAAATTTGTGAAAATAGCTTTAAATCCTTATATAACAGTAGGTGAGTAGCCTTTTTTACTAAAAATAAAAATTTTCTTTTGATAAATGAGTTGAAAAAATTGACGATGGTAGTAGAATGACAAGTGAAAGTTAATATTAAACAACTGTCTTAAAAATTAAATATTTAAATTATAGTTATTTTGAATATCTGATTTTTGAAAATAACCGCTGATTTAGCCGCCCGCTTTATCTAGGGATGGTGGCATCTTGCCAACAGGCAACGACGTTCATCTGGACGACAACCACAGATGAAATGCAACCTGGTAGTGACCATGTGCAGGCCGCTACTTATCTTGAAGAGTTTTCACCTTTTATTTATGATACAAGTGATTATTGCATGACTTAATAACTCTAAGAGATAGTGACAAGTATGCGCCAGTTGGCTTGGGACTAGTTCCTTATAAACTGGCGGATAGGCTATTATGATTGCATCAAAAAAGGCGACCCCCGATGCCTACTTGCGATGGATTATAATGGTGGTTGTCGCTTGACTGAATGGTGGTACAGTTGAGTTTTATAAATTATGAAGCAACAGTTTTGTGCATTGCCTGTTGCAGCCACCGCTCCCTAACAGATATAAGGTTTATGGCCTTATAATATAATGGGTATCATTATTATAGAGAACGTTGCAAGATTGATATGTCAAACGGTCGATAATGCTTATAAGAAACCCCCGAATACTTAACTTTAAGCAATTCACTGGTAGCATTACTTCCCCCAGATAAGTTAAAATATAGGCTTTATTGTCTACGCCAACAGCAATGAGCAGATGGTATTTTATTTTTATCATATAAACGTAAGGCTACTGGATAGATACTGTTCATGACAGTCAAGCGAGCTTCGATCCGACGGTACACATAACATTAGTTAACGATACTAATGATGCCCGCAAAGTCGGCACAGAATTACGATAGTATGGCTAATGTGCTAAGCCTGCTATAATGTAAGCCGCTTGATGGTAAGTTTTAATGTTGAATGGTGGACTTATCATCAAAGTTAGTTGTGCGTAAACTAACCAAAAAAGGATTTTCTGAAAGATGAAAATCCTTTTTTGTTTTAAATAAAAATTCAATTGATAAATTGGGAAAAGTGTAATAAGATAAGTGCAGATAAAAAACACGAATGCATTTCAAGTAGGTTGTATAGAGAAGCAGCGGTTGGTGCAAGCTGTCGACCGAAACTCCGGTGCAAGTATATGTGGGCGGGTAATTCCGCACGGTTAGTAGCCGTTATCTACTTCGAGGGTGACTTACTAGTCAAACTTGGGTGGTACCGCGGAACTTAGAGCCATTTCGTCCCAAAATATTGAGGATGGAGTGGCTCTTTTTATATACTAGGAGGATATACGATGTTAGATATTAAAAAGATTCGTCAAGACCCTGACTTTTATAAGGAAAAATTAGCTACCCGTGGTGTTAAACCAGAAGAAATCGATGAAGTGATTGCACTTGATAAGAAGCGCCGTGAATTACTTCAACAGACAGAGACTATGAAGGCTGAACGGAATGAAGCTTCTAAGAAAATTGGTGAGGCTAAACGCAATGGTAAATCTGCCGATGCTGCAATCAAAGAAACGCGTGAACTTGGTGACAAGATCAAGGAACTAGATGAAGAAGTTGAAGCAAATGATGCGATACTTCACGATAAGATGGCTCATTTGCCAAATATTCCTCATGATGGGGTACCCGTTAGCTTGACTGAAGATGGGGCAGTTGAACTTCGGAAGGTTGGTAACGTTCGGAAGTTTGATTTTGAACCAAAGCACCACTGGGATATTGGTGAAAATCTGGGGATCTTAGACTTTGATCGTGCTGGCAAAGTATCTGGTGCACGGTTTGTCTACTATCTTGGCCTTGGTGCCCAATTGGAACGGGCGGTTTATAACTTTATGCTTGATGAACACATGGCTGATGGCTACACTGAAGTAATTCCGCCATACATTGTTAACGCTGCTTCGATGTACGGTACTGGTCAATTCCCTAAGTTTAAGGAAGGCGTTTACCAAGTTAATGGTGAAGATATGACCCTTATTCCAACAGCGGAAGTTCCATTGACGAACTACTACCGGGGTGAAGTAATCCCAACCGAAGAATTACCAGTTTATGTTACTGCCTTAACCCCATGTTTCCGTTCAGAAGCTGGGGCTGCTGGTCGTGATACCCGAGGATTGATCCGGATGCACCAATTCAATAAGGTTGAAATGGTTAAGTACACAAAACCAGAAAATTCATGGGATGAACTTGAAAAGATGACAGCAAATGCTGAAAATATCTTGAAGAAGATCGGCTTACCATATCATGTTATTACTTTAACTACTGGGGACATGAGTTTTACTGCTTCTGAGACTCACGACTTGGAATTATGGATGCCAGCACAAAACAAGTACCGTGAAGTATCGAGTTGCTCAAACTGCTTGGACTTCCAAGCACGACGGATGCACACTCAATATCGTGACGAAAATGGTAAACTCCAATACGTTCACACACTAAATGGTTCTGGGTTAGCTGTTGGTCGGACCGTTGCTGCTATTTTGGAAAACTACCAAAATGAAGATGGTTCTGTAACAATTCCTGAAGTCTTAGTACCATACATGCACGGTGTAACCAAGATTACTAAGGAAAATGCTGTTCCATTCCGTAACAAGACTAATAAGTAAGGGGATGTGGCGATGTTAATCACTACAACAGAAAATATTCCGGGACATAAATATGAAGTTCTTGGCGAAGTATATGGTCTAACAACCCAATCCAAAAACGTCTTGAGTAATATTGGTGCGGGGTTAAAAAATATTGTTGGTGGTGAGATTAAAGCATACACTAACATGTTGCATGAATCGCGTGAGAAGGCGATTTCGCGGATGAAAGATCAGGCTATCGAAAAGGGCGCTGATGCTGTCGTGATGATGCGGTTTGATTCAGGATCGATTAGCACTGATATGCAATCTGTTGTTGCCTATGGGACCGCGGTACGGTTTGTTGATTAAATAATGTCAAAATAACAAAAAGCCTCCCGAGTTAATTTTTAACTCAGGAGGTCCCCAGCAGGAGGCTGAGAAAAACTTTTGTTTTCTCTCAGCCTCCTGCTATTTTAATGAACGATAACAAAATAACCACAAGGTTCGAGTCTAAGAATGCACGATAATCAGTCCGTCTGCCTGTGACGTGTTAATCATCGAACTACCTTGCCGAGGAGGTGATTTTCTACTCCTTTTTTATTTATAAATCAATTATTTTATATTCAAATCCCTGCTCGTTAACAAATCGTAGTACATCTGCCGTTTTTAGAAAGATTGTATGGGTATTCTCGTTAGGATGGAAAGTTAAAATTGGTTCTTGTAGCATTTCCTTATCAAATAACACGGTAATATTGTGAGCAGAATTGTTCATAAGGCCGAAGGGGGAAATGATCCCGGGAACTAGGCCTAGTTGTTCTTTAATATCATGGTCGTGTGCCATTGAAACCCGTTTAGCACCGGTGAGATCTTGAAACTCATGAAAATCAAGCCGTTTCTTATCATCCATGATTAATAAATAAAAATGGTTTTTCTTATCTTTTAAGAACATTGATTTCGTGCGGACGCCAATATGTCCTTCGATATACTTGTCTGCTTCTTCTGTTGTTTCCGCAGCAGGATGATCAACCATCTCATAACTAATATTTAGGCGTGTTAGTTCTTCCATTATTTGATTATACGTTCCAATTGCCATCGATATTCACCACCATTTTATTTAACTTTATTATACTGCAATCGCTTTCAAAAATTGATAAGAAAAGTCTCATAATTCAACGAGAACTCATGAAAAGCTGCTTAATAAAATTAAGAGTTTTATAGCTGGATTCTTTGATTTTTCTTGTTTGAAACGCTGTCATCTTAGGAAATGACACAACTAAGGGTTAACGCTTAACAATTAATCTTAGCGATAGTATAGTATTATCAACGTTAAAATTTGATTAAAAAGGAGTCGGTATAGATGCAAAGCAGCAAGTGGAAAAACATGATCATTACCATTGTTGCAGTTCTTGGAATTGTGGTAGGGTGGCAAATGGTCGAACCTCAGCGGGTATCTGCCGACGAACCTACATATACGTTTGCAACTAACAATACTTTTGAACCATTTGAAATTCAGGATAGTAAAGGCGGTTACTCGGGTAAAAATCCTGGGATTGAAATTGAAATGCTTAAGAAGATTGCTAAACACGAGCATTTTAAATATGAATTAAAACCAATGAGTTTTAACGGTGATCTTCAAGCCCTGGAATCGGGGCAAGTTGATGCGGTAATTGCCGGGATGAGTGTTACTGATGAGCGGAAAGAAAAATATGATTTCTCAACGCCGTACTATACGGATGGCGTGGAAATGGCCGTCGCGAAGGATAGTAATATTAAATCGATGAAGCAGTTAAAAGGAAAGACTGTCTCTGCTAAATCTGGGACGAGTGCTGCCTTGTTCTTGAAGAAAAACCAAAAGAAGTATGGCTACAAAATTCGTTATTTCGATTCATCAAACACAATGTGGAATGACGTTAAAACCGGGAATACTGTTGCGACCTTTGATGATGGTCCGGTGCTAGAATACGGGATTAAAGAAGGGGTTCCGCTTAAGATCGTCACTAAAAAGCCAATTGATGCTCAACCAGTTGCCGTTGGATTCCAAAAGGGAAAGAACCTTGAATTACAAAAGAAAATGAATGATGGAATCAAATGGTTGAAGGATAATGGTCAGATGGACCAAATTATCAACAAGTATACTAAGAGTGATAAAACTACAAAGAGCAATGCAGCAAGCCGGACTATTTGGGGCTTGATTAAGGCTAACTACCCAGCATTACTCCGTGGTTTATGGATGACAATTGAATTGACGGTAGTGGGGATTATCTTTGCAATGATCTTTGGGGTAATCCTAGGAATCTTGGGAATTGTTCAAAATAAATTCGCCAATGCGGTATCAAGCGTTTTGATTTATATCTTCCGTGGTATTCCAATGATTGTTTTGGCCTTCTTTATTTATATGGGGGTCCCAAACGTAATTGGACATAAGGTGCCGTTGTTCTTAGCTGGTGTTTTGACATTGACATTTGACGAAGGTGCTTATATTGGGGCCATTGTTAAAGGTGGCTTTGAATCGGTAAATATTGGTCAGTGGGAAGCTGCGCGAAGTCTAGGGTTACCTTATAGTAAAGCCTTGATTAAAGTTATTGCACCTCAAGGATTCAAATTAATGGTTCCTTCATTAGTTAACCAATTTATCATTACGTTGAAAGATACCTCAATCCTTTCAGCAATTGGGGTAATGGAATTAACGCAAACAGGTACAGTTATTATTTCGCAAAATATGGAAGGGTTTAAGATGTGGCTGATTATCGGGACGATGTATATCATCATCATTACCCTATTAACATGGTTATCAAACTACGTACAAAAGAGGATGGCTTAAGATGGATAAACACTATAAAGTACAAGTAAAAGACTTGCATAAGAGTTACGGCAGTAATGATGTCCTTAAAGGAATCAATCTAAATGTTAAGCCCAATGAAGTGGTTTGCATGATTGGGCCGTCTGGTTCTGGTAAAAGTACCTTTTTACGGTGTATCAATAAGTTAGAGGAACCAAATAGCGGGCACATCTATGTTGATGGTTATGACATTGCTGATCCGCAGGTTAATATTAATAAGGTTCGGGAAAATATTGGAATGGTATTTCAGCATTTTAACCTATTTCCCAATATGAATGTATTGGAAAATATAACTTTAGCACCAGTTCAATTAGGAAAAATGACCAAAGCAGAAGCAGAAAAAGCAGCGATGCATTATCTTGATCTCGTTGGTTTACAAGATAAGGCGACTGCTAATCCAGTTAAGCTTTCTGGTGGACAGCAGCAACGGGTGGCAATTGCCCGTGCCTTGGCAATGAAACCTGATGTGATGTTATTTGATGAACCAACAAGTGCCTTAGATCCTGAAATGGTTGGCGATGTGCTGGCAGTAATGAAGCGGCTGGCACAGGAAGGGATGACCATGATTGTTGTTACGCATGAAATGGGCTTTGCTAAACAGGTAGCAGATCGGGTAGTATTCTTCCATGATGGCGATATTCGTGAACAAGGAACTCCCGAAGAAATTTTTGGTAATCCCCAACATGAAGACACGAAGAATTTCCTAGATAAAGTCCTAAATGTTTAATAATCAGTTGATTATTGTTAATTTAAATTTGACAAAGTTAGGATAATCATTATAATAATGAGTAACTTCTAATAATTGGTTGACAGAGAATCTAGTACTTGCTGAAAGCTAGATCCAATTAAATGGCATGAGCGTTTAAAATGGAGTGGTTTCCTTATCAACCGAGAGGTAGCTGTAAAGCTATAAAGATGGGTGGAACCGCGTTAAGAACGTCCCTGGTATTAATTGCCAGAGGCGTTTTTCTTTGCTTACGAAAACGTTTTTGTTGTTAATTAAACTTTTAAGGAGGCATATTATGGACGAAAAACAACAACAGAAGTTAGAACGATCGCTAAAAAGTCGCCACGTGACGATGATTGCTATTGGTGGTGCTATCGGGACCGGTCTTTTCCTTGGTTCGGGGACAGCTATACACCAAGCGGGACCAGCAATCATTCTTTCATACCTAATCGTCGGTATCTTTTGCTTCTTTATGATGCGGGCACTAGGAGAATTAATTTTAGCGGATACATCGAAACACTCCTTTATCGATGCAGTTAAAGAATACCTTGGTGATCGGATGGAGTTTGTGGCTGGCTGGATGTATTGGGCCTGCTGGCTGACCCTTGCAATGGCTGATTTAACAGCAACGGGGATTTATCTAAAATATTGGTTCCCTAATTTACCGCAGTGGGTTGGACCGCTGATTATCGTTATTTTACTAATGCTTGTAAACATGGTTAATGTCGGCCTGTTCGGGGAACTAGAAAGCTGGTTCTCAATGATCAAAGTGGTTGCAATTTTAGCATTGATTGCTGTCGGAGTTATCTTACTCGTAATGCATGGCCACGTAGAAGGACGGACTGTTACTTTAGCCAACTTGGTTAACCATGGTGGCTTTTTCCCGACTGGACCGATGGGCTTTTTGATGTCATTTCAAATGGTTGTGTTTGCTTTTGTCGGCATTGAAATGGTTGGGTTGACTGCTGGTGAAACTAAAAACCCAAAGAAAGATATTCCTAAAGCGATTAATACTTTACCAGTACGGATTGGTTTATTTTATATTGGTTCGATGATTGCAATGATGGCAATTTATCCTTGGTTCCAGATCAAAACCACATCGAGTCCATTTGTTCAAGTTTTTGCAGCGATTGGAGTGCCAGGGGCAGCAGCTATCTTAAACTTTGTGGTATTAACGGCTGCAATGTCAGCTACTAATAGTGCGATCTTTAGTACCAGCCGATCCTTATACTCATTGTCACGAAGCGGTAACGCCCCGCAACGATTTGGTGAATTAAGTGCTAAGGCTGTTCCCAACAATGCCTTGACTTTCTCATCATTGATTCTATTTATTACTGTTATTTTGAATTACATCATGCCAGCGGGAATTTTTGATGTTATTGCTGGTATTTCAACGATTACATTTATCTTTACTTGGATTATTATCATGGTGGCCCACATTAAGTATCGCAAGCAAAATCCGAAGGGGGTAACGGACTTTAAAATGCCGGGTTATCCAATTACCAGTTGGATTACAATTGCTTTCTTTTTAGCTGTCTTAGTGATTCTGCTGTTTATTGATTCAACCCGGATTCCGTTAATCCTTTCAATTATTATTTTTGCGTTACTTGCTTATGGCTACGGATTTTTAAATAAGAAAAATTAATTTATGAAAGCGTCTAAATGTTTTTAGGCGTTTTTCTTTTGCGTTTAGGAAAGATTAGTTCAAAAGGAAGCTGAAATGTAATATATACGATGTTTCTGTCCGATAAGTAAAAGTGCTCTAAATGTTGATGTGACGCTATTTGTTTGCTATTTAAATGGTGGGCGCTTATACTGAAAGTGTGGAAAGATAGAAGGCCGAAATTAACAAACATCTTCTCATAATAAAACTACTTTGAAGTAAGTTAATTAGACTTTTTGCATAAAAATTACCAACACCCCACTCCACATGAAACGTTTAGTTTCTCTGTAAAAAAAGTATATTGAGCTAAAAGTAATTAGTGGCCATATCTACAACAAACCTATAATGATAAGCTTAAGTTCCTCGTATTAAGCAGATAGATAAGTTACCATAACAAACTAGAACTAGTAGGCCTTTCTTCCCACCTCCATACGGATGCTTGGAGACCCAGAATGTTGTTCCGATAGGCATTTTGGGCCTCCGCTAGTTTAAACCGAGATTAAATGATATTTCCCAGGAAATATTGATTTTGTGAAGTGGGAAATGTTGCAGAAATTAGAAGAACAATTGCTCAATTAACCTGTAACAGGTATAATAGAAAATCCTTGGCAGGGGCGAAGAAGAACCGCGTGGCAGATACATTTTGCCAGGATCGGTTCTTCTTTTCTTTTTATGAATATATGATAGCGTTTTCATATGTTGGCAAAAAACTTTGTGAAATTTTTGCCGGAATAAAAGTGATTATAACAGCTGACTTTGCAAGATAATTCAACTTAAAATAATAAAAATTCACAAAATGTCTATAAAACAGCGCTTTACAGAAAAGAAATTTAAAGATATTCTTAAGAGGTTAACTCGCCACAAATGCAATTATAATATCTTAATTTGGAACGGCCGTTAACGAATATTCTATTTAAGGAGGGTACACAGCCATGTCTATGTATCTTATTGTTAACATTATTGGGCTGGTTGTCTTTCTTGGGATTGGATGGCTTTTTTCCAAGGATCGAAAGGCAATCAACTGGAAAACTGTAGGAATCATGGTAATTTTGAACTTGTTACTAGCATGGTTCTTAGTAAGTTCACCAGCAGGTCGTGCAGGGGTTAAAGCGGCTGCCGATGGATTTGCTTGGATTGTTAATGTATCTGCAAAAGGTACTGTCTTTGCTTTAGGTGGTTGGTACAACACCAAAAACCTTAACTTCATTTGTTCAGCATTGATGCCAATCCTTATGATTGTTCCATTGTTCGATATCTTAAACTACATTGGTGTATTACCATGGATTATTAAGTGGATCGGACGGGGACTTTCATTCATCACCGGTGAACCTAAGTTTGAATCATTCTTTGCTGTAGAAATGATGTTCTTAGGTAACACTGAAGTTTTGGCTGTTTCTGGTATGCAGATGCGGGCAATGAACAAGGAACGTAACTTGACGATTGCCATGATGTCAATGTCTTGTGTTACTGCTTCCATTCTTGGTGCATATATTGAAATGATGCCAGGACAATATATTCTGACTGCTGTTCCAATTAACATTATTAATTCTTTAATCGCTGCAAGTATGTTGAATCCTGTTACTGTACCAGCTGAAGATGATACTATCGAAAAAGTTGGTGCTGAAGTTGATTCTGATAAGCGGGAACCATTCTTTAGTTTCTTAGGTGACTCAATCTTAGGTGCTGGTAAGTTGATCCTTATCATCATTGCTAACGTTGTTGCTTTCGTTGCTTTAGCTGCTTTAATCGATGCTATCTTAGCATTATTCTGGAAGCAATTATCGCTTGAAAGTATCCTCGGGGTTGTTATGTTCCCATTCTCATGGCTACTCGGATTACCTGTTCATCAAGCATGGATGCTTTCACAAGATATGGGTATGAAGTTAGTTACTAACGAATTCGTTGTTATGGGTAAAGTTACCGGTGAAATTAACAACTACGCACCACACTTGCGGGCTGTCTTGACTGTCTTTGTTACTTCCTTTGCTAACTTTGGTACTTTAGGTATGATTATCGGTGCCTTCAAGGGATTAGTTGATAAAGAAAAGAACGACTACATCGCTGCAAACATTGGTTACTTAATGCTTTCTGGTATTTTAGTTTCACTATTATCAGCAGCATTTGTTGGCCTCTTCGTTTGGTAAAATTGAAAAGCAGCTGTCAAAGCTGCTTTTTTTTACACTAAGTTCGTAAACGCTTGCAAAACAAAAGGAGACGATTAATTATGATTACAAAAATTATTATGGATACAGATCCAGGTATTGATGACGCAGCTGCCTTAACAATGGCAATCAATAACCCTGCACTTGATTTGAAGTTAGTTACGACTGTTGCTGGTAACGTTACTGTTGATAAGACAACTGCCAATGCGTTGAAGATTGTGCATTTCTTCGGAAAAGATATTCCGGTTGCGGCAGGGGCTGAACAGCCATTAATCAAGCCATTTGAAGATGCAGCGCGGATTCATGGTGAATCAGGAATGCCTGGCTATGACTTTGGAAATGACTATGGTGAACCAATTAAAAAGACAGCAGTTGAAGCACTTCATGATGCTATTATGGCTGAAGATGAGGTCGTATTAGTGCCAACTGGTTCATACACTAACATTGCTTTATTATTTAGTGAATATCCAGAAGTTAAAAGTCATATTAAGCAAATTGTTGCCATGGGTGGTTCATTCTCTGGCGGTAACATGACTAGTGCAGCTGAATTTAATGTCTTTACCGACCCGGATGCTGCTAAGATTATGTATAATGCGGGCGTTCCAATTGTGACTGTTGGTTTAGATGTTACCTTGAAAGCTCTTCTCACCGCTGACACAATTGAAAAATTAGGCAAATTAAACAAAGCAGGAGAAATGCTGCATGGCCTAATTACCCACTATAATGATGGTAGCGATGAAGGACGTCCAATGCATGATGTTAACACGATCTTCTACCTTCTGCACCCAGAAGCATTTACTACAAAGGATATGTGGGTAGATGTTCAAACAGATGGTCCAGCAATTGGGGCTACTGTTGGAGATGTGCGGGCTGCTTATCATGATGGCAAGACTAATGCTAAGGTTTGCTTAGACATTGATGCTGATTACTTCAATAAGTGGTTCTTAGAAGAAGTTGCAAAGATTAAATAAAATGCAAAAAGGCCGAGTAAACCTCGGTCCTTTTTTATACCAAACGAAATATCTTGTTGCCGATTACACAAGCATTTAAGTTTTTGTTGAAAGCGCTTTTTTGATATGATGTTGTTAGAGACATTATTAAGGAGATGGCAAAATGGAATTTAAAAATATTATGATTGCTGGTGCAGGTGTTTTAGGTAGCCAAATTGCTTATCAAACAGCTTTATCAGGATTTCCAGTAACCGTTTATAATCATCATATTGATACAGCAGAACGGCGTATCAAGGCTTTAAAGGCTGATTACCAACGGGACTTACATTTAACTGATGAAGAATTCCAAAAAGGTCTCGATAATATTAAGGTGATTACTGACGATATTGAAACGGCGGTTAAAGATGCAGATTTGATGATTGAGGCTTTACCAGAATCATTAGAATTAAAAGATAGTTTTTACCAAGAAGTGTCTAAACTGGCACCAGAAAAAACAGTATTTGCAAGTAATTCATCAACCTTTATTCCTAGTCAATTGGCTCCGCATACTGACCGGCCAACGAAATTCTTAAATATGCACTTTGCAAATCATATTTGGCGGTTTAACGTTGTTGAAATTATGGGTTCTGCTAAAACAGAGCCAGCAGTAATTGAAGCAGCAACTAAATTTGCTCGTGAAATTAAGATGGTTCCAATTGTTTTGCATAAGGAACAGCATGGGTATATTCTTAACTCACTCTTAATACCGTTATTAGCAGCTGGTTTAGGGTTATGGGCTAAAGGTGTTGCAGAACCAGAAACGATTGATAAAGATTGGATGATCTCAACCGGTGCACCAATGGGACCGTTTGGAATCTTGGATATGGTTGGTTTACGGACAGCAGCTCAAATTGAGTTAAACGCATATGCTCAAACAAAAGATGAAAGTCATAAGGCAATTGCAGAAAAGATGCAAGAAATGATAAAGGAAGGGCATGAAGGAAAAGAATCCGGTCAAGGGGTCTATACTTATCCTCATCCTGCCTTTATGGATCCAGACTTCTTGAAGCATTAAACTATATAAAAAATAGAGTAGGGGGAGTGAGACAGAACTAGCTTGCTAGTTCGTTTTTCGACGCGAAGCTAGCCTTTAGGGAACCCCCGCAAGCACAAAGAGGACTCTAGTTTTCGGATTTTCCGAACGCTAGAGTCCCTTTGTGTACTGCGCTGTAGTATTTCAACTATATAGGAGACTTATGTCACAGCCCCTTTCCTACGATTAGTCAAGAAAAATATTTAGAAAAGAAGAGTATACTAAACCAACCCGGTTCTTATTCAAAAATCGAGCGCGAAAGGGAGTTACGAGGTTGCAACAAGCGGGAATTTACGGTACAGTAATATAGAACGTGAAACAATAAATGTTTCACGAAAGGAGACTTAATAAATGAATCCGGAACAATTCCAACAAGCATTGGCCGACCACGGCATTGCATTATCAGTAACGCAAATGGAACAATTTGCTGACTACTATCACTTATTAGTCCAGACTAACGAGCATGTAAACCTTACACGAATTACTGAGAAAAAAGAGGTGTATTTAAAACACTTCTATGATTCAATTACAGGCGTTTTTGCAGAACCACGGTTACAAAATGAAACGCTGACCTTATGCGATATTGGTGCTGGCGCTGGTTTCCCATCGTTACCGCTTAAAATTGCTTTTCCACAGTTGAAAGTAACTATTGTGGATTCGTTAAATAAACGGATTGCTTTTTTGAATGATTTAGTTGCTAAGCTTGGTCTGGAGAATGTGACGCTCATCCATGATCGTGCTGAGACCTTTAGTGCCAAGCAAAGTCCTTACCGCGAAAAATTTGATGTTGTTACTGCCCGAGCAGTGGCAAGGTTAGCAGTCCTTAGCGAATTATGTTTGCCCGCGGTTAAGGTTGGTGGTGAATTCATCGCTTATAAGGCTAGTGCTGCTCCTGAAGAATTACAACAAGGTGGGACAGCAATCAAAAAACTTGGTGGTAAAGTCCAAAAGACGGTAACTTTGACCTTGCCAGGGACAGATGATGAACGTAATATAATTGTGATTGATAAAGTCCAATCGACACCTAACAAATATCCGCGTCGTCCTGGTTTACCAAGTAAGAAACCAATTCAATAAAATAAGGAGTTAAGATTATGGCTTTTTCATTATTTGGTATTGGAAAAAATAATTCTGATAGTACAAAAAATAAGGTCGTTGAAGTAAAACTGGACCAAATTATCCCTAATCGTTACCAGCCACGAAAAGTTTTTGACCAAGATGGCATTCGTGAGTTAGCCCAAACAATTGACGAGCATGGTTTGCTACAACCGATTGTGCTTCGTGAATATGAACCAGCAAAGTATGAAATTATCGCTGGGGAGCGACGTTATCGGGCAATGAAGCTCTTGAAGTGGGAAAAAGCGCCAGCCATTATTGAGAAGATGAGTGATCAGGAGACTGCATCTTTAGCCTTAATTGAAAATTTGCAACGATCCCAATTAAGTTCGGTTGAAGAAGCACAGGCATATCGGCAATTGATGGACCTTAATCACTTAACGCAATCTCAACTCGCAAAGGGGATGGGAAAAAGTCAATCATTTGTTGCCAACAAGTTGCGGTTATTACGGTTGATTACCCCTGTTCAAACAGCAATTCTTGACCATCGGATTTCGGAACGTCATGGCCGGGCGCTATTAGACCTTAATGAAAAACAACAACGTGATATGTTAATGCGGATTGTTAATGAGCGCTTGACTGTTCGGCAGACAGAAGATGAAGTAGCCCGGTTATTAGGCCGTCCTCTCCCTTCAGAAATTGCAGAATTAAAAGCAGCAGCAAAACGGAAGGAACTTGCTTCACTTGAAGTACACTCGGAAGAAGAACGTGAAGAAGCCGTTGAAGAAGCGCCGGTAATAAAGAAAAAAGTTACTAAACGAAAGACAAATAAAAAAACGAAAAGTACCAAAACTAAACAAGCTAATGATGCGCGGATTGCCCTTAATACGATTAAGAAATCAATTAAGATGGCAACCACTAATGGCTTTGAAATTAAGACACATGAAGAAGATAATGGTGATACTTACCAATTGACGATTGAAATTCCGAAAAAGCAGTAGGGAGGCCAAAAGATGGGTTCTGTAATTGCACTAGCAAACCAAAAAGGCGGCGTTGGTAAAACAACGACGAGTGTCAACTTAGGTGCGTGTCTAGCTGACCTTGGGCAACGAGTCTTGCTAATCGACTTAGATCCTCAAGGAAACGCAACTAGCGGCTTGGGAGTTGAAAAACAAAGTATCGAGCAAAGCGTTTATGACGCACTGATTAATGATGTGCCGCTAAAAGATGTTATTCAAACAACCAGTCACCCAGGAGTTGACATTGCGCCGACAACGATTGCTTTATCAGGAGCAGAAGTAGAATTAACTAACCTGATGGCACGGGAAACAAGGCTTAAGGACTCATTTGGGGAGATTCGCGCTGAGTATGACTTTATCCTCATTGACTGTCCGCCTTCGCTCGGCCTACTGACTATCAATGCCTTTACAGCATGTGACTCGATCCTTATTCCTGTCCAAAGCGAGTATTATGCTCTTGAAGGATTAAGCCAGTTGCTAAATACAATTAAACTTGTTAGAAAGCACTTTAACCCGCAACTAAGAATTGAGGGTGTTCTGCTGACGATGTTTGATAAGCGGACTAACTTGGGACAACAGGTAAATGCGGAAGTGAAAAAATTCTTTGGCGACCAAGTTTACAATACAATTATTCCGCGTAATGTTCGTTTATCAGAGGCACCAAGTCACGGCTTAGCAATTATTGATTATGATAAAAATTCAACAGGTGCACACGTTTACCAACAATTAGCAAAGGAAGTGTTGGCCAACCATGGCAAAGCATAAAAAGAGTGGATTAGGACGCGGAATCGAGGCGCTCTTTGCAGAGAATACGGTAACAGAGCCAGCAGCGGATGAGACAATTCAAGATATTAAGTTATCATTGATCCACCCTAACCCATATCAGCCACGGCGGACGTTTGATCAAAAAACATTAGCCGAATTGGCAGCATCGATTGAAAAATCGGGGGTCTTTCAACCAATCATTCTTCGCCAATCAGACCCGGCAATTAACCGTTACGAATTGATAGCTGGTGAACGGCGTTTTCGAGCTTCCAAACTCGCTAAGCAAAAAACAATCCCTGCGATTATTCGCAATATGACCGATGAGCAGATGATGGAAGTTGCTGTTTTGGAAAATTTGCAGCGGGAAGACTTGACTCCATTAGAAGAAGCGCAGGCATATCAAATGTTAATGGACAAATTATCTCTTACTCAGGCACAAGTTGCCGTACGATTGGGTAAGAGTCGCCCATATATTGCTAATTATTTACGGTTATTAGGACTACCAACGGTGATCAAAGAGTTCTTAAATAATGGCAAATTATCAATGGGACAAGCACGGACGATTCTTGGACTAAAGGATAAGACAAAGCTTGTTCCGCTGGCGCAACGAGCGGTGGACAAAAATCTGACTGTCCGGCAATTAGAAGAAGTTGTGGCACAGTTAAACGGTACTGCTAAGAAAAAAGAACAACGGCGCAGTCAACGAAAACCGGTGTATATTCGGGCAGCCGAATCGCAACTGCAAAGTAAATTTGGAACCAAAGTGTCGGTTGCACAAAGCCGCAAAAAGGGAACTGGTAAGATTGAAATCCCGTACAGCTCAAATGAAGATTTTACGCGAATCTTAGAACTATTAAATATTACCCTTGATTAAGGAGGAATTACTCATGGCAACTTATGATAAAGGCGACATTGTAATGATGAAAAAAGCACATCCTTGTGGAACGAATCGTTGGTTGATCACGCGGGTTGGTGCAGACATTAAAATTGAATGTCAAGGATGCGGTCATATTGTCATGATGACCCGCCAAAAGTTCGATAAGGGCTTGAAAAAAGTCCTTGAGAAGGCTGATCAACAAGATTAATATTTTTGATGATTACTAGTCACAAATACACAATTGTAGCTTAAAATAATAATTGATTAATTGAAAAGGAAAGTGAACAATATATGTCATTAACTGCAGGAATCGTTGGGTTACCAAATGTTGGTAAATCAACACTTTTTAACGCCATTACTAAAGCCGGGGCTGAAATGGCCAACTACCCATTTGCGACAATCGATCCCAACGTGGGAATGGTTGAAGTGCCTGATAGTCGTCTTGATCGAATTCAAGAATTGATCCCCGCAAAAAAGATTGTCCCAACAACCTTTGAATTTACCGACATTGCCGGAATTGTTAAAGGGGCAAGTAAGGGTGAAGGTCTCGGTAACAAGTTCTTAGAAAATATTCGTCAAACAGATGCGATCGTTCACGTTGTGCGGGCGTTTGATGATAGCGACATCACTAGTGTCTCGGGTAAGGTTGACCCAATTGAAGATATCGATACAATTAATTTGGAATTAGTTATGGCCGACTTAGATGCTGTTAATAAGCGTTTAGCTAAGGTTCAGCGAGCAGCTAAGGGTCAAGATAAGGATGCTTTAGCAGAACTAGAAGTCCTTAATAAGATCAAGCCCGTTCTTGAAGATGGTAAGAGTGTTCGCTCAATTGATTTTAAAGATGATGAACAAAAGATTGTTAAGGGTCTCTTCTTACTAACAAGCAAGCCCGTCCTCTATGTTGCAAACATTGCCGAAGAAGACATGGCTGATCCTGAAAGCAACAAGTACATGGATGCCATTAGGGAGCATGTTAAAGACGATGGTGAAGTAATTGGGGTTGCCGCTGCTGCCGAAGAACAGATTGCTGAGATGGATGAAGCCGATAAAGCCGACTTCCTTGAAATGGAAGGAGTAACAGAGCCTGGTTTGAATCGGTTGATTCGGGCAGCATATAAGCTTCTTGGCTTAGAAACCTTCTTTACCGCTGGCGGTCCAGAAACACGGGCATGGACTTACAAAAAGGGGACCAAGGCTCCTCAAGCTGCGGGGATTATTCACTCTGACTTTGAACGTGGCTTCATCCGTGCCGAAGTAATGAGTTTTGAAGATCTTGACAAGCTTGGTTCAGAATCAGCAGTTAAGGAAGCAGGAAAGCTCCGTCTTGAAGGTAAAGATTATGTAATGCAAGATGGTGACATTGTTGAATTCCGGTTCAGCGTCTAAAACTCTAATGATGGGAGAGAAGTTTTAAAGTGAGTGAAGAACAACCACGTAACGCCCAAGCTGGACAGCGGCAGAGGCAACTAGAAAAAGAACGCCGTCAAGCTAGCGGAAATGCTTTTAGCAATTATAATTTGACACGTAAAAATGAAGATTTCATGTACCAGCTAAATAAGCAATTAGATCGGCTTGGCGTTCCCTCTGATAAAAAAGCGGAAATGCTGCAAGAAACAATTAGTAAATTGTTAGCTGGACAAAAGAAAAATCAAACCGCGCGGACGTTATTAGGAACCCCAACCGAATACGCAAAAGAATTAAAAAATCCTAAGCCAACGCCTGCTCAAGCCAGTAAGCAGTCAATAAAACTATTGGCAATTGATAATATGCTAATTTTCTTAAGTATCTTTACGTTTATGTTTGGATTAATGTTCTGGTTATCGCCAGCAGCAATGCAAACTAAGAATGCTGGTAGTAGTGGTATTACAGCAATTTTAATTGTTGCCATTACTGGGGGCCTTATTTTTGGGTATGTTGCAACCCAGGTTCAGCCACAAATTAATGAAAAGGGTCAACGCGTAAGTAAAAAGCCGCTTTGGCAACGGATTTTGCTAATCGTAGCTGGATTAGTGGCATGGCTAGTTATCTATATGCTCGTAAGCATGTTGCCAAACGCTATTAATCCACGGCTAAATCCATGGGTTTACATCATTATCGGGGTAGTTACCTTTATTGGTGATATGTACTTCCGTTCGAAGTTTCATGTTACGGGATCGCTTTATGGCAATCGGGCACCAAGAAAATAATAGATAAACTAAAAGAGTTTGTGCAAAATAATGATTTTGTTACAAGCTTTTTTATTTTTCGTAAACTTTGAAAGAAATTTCTCGAAATATGTGGACAAATGTGCAGATGATTGATAAGATATAAATGTAAACTTATGAAAGCGTATTCAGATCTTGAGAGGAGATTATTAAATTATGAAATTAACACAAGCACAATTAGCAAAATACATGGACCACACCATGCTTAAGCCAGAAGCAACCGCAGAAATGATTGATAAGACTGTTGCAGAAGCACGCAAGTATAATACTGCTTCAGTATGTATCAATCCATACTGGGTTAAGCGGGTTCACGAAGGACTAGCTGGAACTGACATCAATACTTGTACTGTTATCGGCTTCCCTCTCGGTGCTACTTCTACCGAAAGCAAGGTCTTTGAAACTAAGCAAGCAATTGAAGATGGTGCTGACGAAGTTGATATGGTTATCAACATCGGTGAATTAAAGGGTGGCAATGATGATGCCGTTGTTGCTGATATTAAGGCCGTTGCAGATGCAACCCACGAAAAAGGGAAGGTACTTAAGGTAATTATTGAAAATGCTCTTCTTACTGATGAAGAAAAGGCACGTGCAAGCAAGCTAACCGTAAAAGGCGGTGCTGACTTTGTTAAGACTTCCACCGGTTTTTCAACTTCAGGTGCTAAGGTAGAAGACGTTAAGATTATGCGTGAAGCAGTTGGCCCTGATTTCAAGATTAAGGCTGCTGGTGGAATCCACAGCTTACAAGAAGCTTACGACATGATTGAAGCAGGGGCAAACCGTTTAGGGGTATCAGCCTCCGTTCAAATCTTAGAAGAAGCTGCGCAACAATAAGCAAAAAGGTTAATTGCTAATCTTAATTTAGAAATAGGAGGAGTCAAATATGTCATATAAACGTGTTTTTGTTATTGTAATGGACTCAGTTGGTACGGGTGCCGCTCATGACGCCGCAAAGTTTGATGATGTTGGTTCAGATACACTTGGTCATGTTGGCGAATATTATAAAGGCGCCTTAAAGTTGCCAAACCTTGGTAAATTAGGAATTAGCAATTTACGTGATAAGCCAATTGAAGGTGTGCCAGTTGCCGACCCAGCCATTGGTGATTACGGTAAGATGGAAGAAATTTCTGCGGGGAAAGATAGTATGGATGGCCACTGGGAAATGATGGGCTTGCCGGTAATGAAGCCTTTATCAACTTTCCCTAATGGCTTCCCACAAGAAATTGTTGATAAGCTTGAAAAGTTCTCTGGCCGTAAAGTAATCGTTAATAAACCATATTCAGGAACAGAAGTAATCCATGATTATGGTGAACGTCAAATGGAAACTGGTGAATTAATCCTTTATACTTCAGGCGATTCTGTAATGCAAATTGCCACTCATGAAGATGTTATTCCTGTTGAAGAACTTTATAAGATCTGTGAATACGCTCGGACACTGGTTAATGGTCCGGAATATACTGTTGGGCGAATTATTGCGCGGCCATATGTTGGACCAGATAAAGACCACTTTACGCGGACGGCTAACCGGCATGACTTTAGCTTGAAGCCAATTGGTGAAACTGACATGGACCGGCTACGTGAAGCGGGTTATGAAGTAATCGGCGTCGGCAAGATTAATGATATCTTCTCTGGCGAAGGAATTGACAAAGGCTACCATAACGAAAGTAACATGGATGGGATGGACCACGTTGATGAAGTAATGAAGCAAGACTTTACTGGTTTTTGCTTTACTAACTTAGTTGACTTTGATGCAATGTATGGTCACCGTCGTAATCCAAAGGGCTTTGGTCAAGCATTGATGGACTTTGATAAGCGTCTCGGAAATGTTCTTGATCAAATGAAGCCTGATGACTTATTGATGGTAACTGCTGACCATGGTAACGATCCTGGCTTTAAGGGAACTGACCACACTCGTGAAAATGTTCCATTGTTGGTTTACTCACCATCGATGAACAAGCCAAACCAATCACTTGGCTTACGGAAGACCTTCTCTGATCTTGGAGCAACTATTTTGGAAAACTTCAATGTTAAACCGGTCAAGGGTACCAGTTTCTACAAGGAAATTAGCAACGACTAAGATTGTTTTGATGAAAGGGGCGAAATGTGATGCGAATGGTTGACATCATCGATACTAAACGGAATGGTGGAACGTTGAGTGATGAGCAATTACAATTCTTCGTTGATGGGGTAGTAAACGGGACAATTCCCGATTACCAAATTAGCGCACTCTTAATGGCAATTTATTTTCAAAAAATGACCAAGGAAGAGCAAACTAGTTTAACGATGAAGATGATGGAGTCCGGTGAACGACTAGATTTGAGTCGGATTCCGGGAATTAAAGTTGATAAACATTCCACTGGTGGTGTTGGTGATAAGGTTAGTCTGCCACTCGCCGCAATGGTTGCCGCAACTGGTATTCCAGTCCCCATGATTTCTGGTCGTGGTTTAGGCCACACGGGAGGAACGCTTGATAAGCTTGAAGCAATTCCAGGTTTTCGAGTAGAACTTTCTGAAGATGAATTTATTGATCAAGTTGCTCAAGAAAAACTGGCAATTGTTGGAGCTACTGGCGAAGTTGCACCTGCGGATAAAAAAATTTACGGTTTGCGGGATGTGACAGATACGGTTGACTCCATTCCATTGATTGCTAGCTCGATTATGAGTAAGAAGATTGCCTCTGGGACAGATGCGTTAGTGATTGATGTTAAAACAGGGGCCGGTGCCTTTATGAAAACGCTTGACCAATCTCGGGCACTTGCAAAGGCGCTAGTTGAAATTGGCAAACAAGCGGGGCTAAAGTGCATGGCGGTGATTTCTGACATGAATCAGCCGCTCGGCAATAAGATTGGTAATTCACTCGAAATAGAAGAATCATTAGATGTCTTAAAGGGCAAAGGGCCGGTTGATTTGACCGAGCTTGTACTAACACTTGGCAGTTATATGGTAGTGATGGGAGAGAAAGCCCAGACACCAGCAGAAGCGCGCAAAATGTTAGAACAAACAATTGCTGATGGGTCGGCGCTTGATCGTTTCAAAGCAATGATTGAGGCCCAAGGGGGAAACCCAGCAGTGGTCGATGATTACCAGTTGATGCCGCAAGCAAAATATCAAATTCCATTTAAAGCTGACCGTGATGGGGTATTAACTAAGTTATCAGCGGATGAAGTTGGAACGGCTAGCATGTTACTTGGTGGTGGTCGTCAAAAAGCTGATGATAAGCTCGATTATAGTGTTGGAATTGAACTACATCATAAGCTAGGTGATGAAGTTAAAGACGGGGAAACGCTTTTAACCATTTATAGTAATCGCCAAGATATTCCAGATGTCGAGCAGTTGTTACGTGAAAGTATTGAAATTAGTGACCATGGTGAAGTGCCAACACTAATTCATGAGATTGTTGAATAATTAGATTGAGGAGGAATATTTCAATGAGTACACATATTAATGCTAAAAAAGGTGATTACGCAGATACTGTCTTACTTCCGGGAGACCCATTGCGGGCAAAGTACATTGCTGAAAACTTTTTAGAGAATGTTAAGCAGGTTAACGCTGTCCGGAATGCTTTCGGTTACACTGGTGAATACAAGGGTCACCGAATCTCAGTTCAAGGTTCAGGAATGGGTATTCCATCAATGTCGATTTATATCAATGAATTAGTTCGTGAATTTGGGGTAAAGACAATTATCCGTGTTGGTTCTTGTGGTGGAATTGCTCCTGATGTTCATGTTCGTGATGTCCTTCTTGCCCAAGGATCTTCAACTGACTCGGCCGTAACGGTTAATACATTTGGCCCAGGTTTCCACTATGCACCATTGGCGGACTTTAAGTTACTAGACACTGCTTACCACGTTGCCGGCAAGTTAGGAATTGATACTAAAGTTGGTGACATTTTTGCTGCTGACCGGTTCTACAATGATGAACTGGATATGAGCAAGCTCCGTGATTATGGAATCTTAGGAACCGAAATGGAATCTGCGGGACTTTATCTCTTAGCGGCAAAGCTCCACTTCCGCGCCCTTTCTGTTTTGACTGTCAGTGACCTTATCTTTGGTGATGAAAAGGCAACCGCAGAAGAACGTGAAAGAACATTTAATGACATGATCAACATTTCTTTGGAAACAGCAATTGCTGATAAATAGTTGCTTGTCTTAATGGTGAAATACACCTTATAATATAAGATCGTAAGAAAAGCAAAGAAGCGAAGAAAAGATAATAAGCTTCTTTGCTTTTTATGGTTTTTAAGAAAGGGGGCTAAAGAATGGATGATAAGGATCGGATTGAATTAGCGCTTAAAGTAGCAACCTTGTATTACCGTGATGGCTGGAATCAAAGTGATATTGCCACCGAGCTGAATATTTCGCGAGCAACCGTGTCCCGATTATTGCAGTTTGGTCGGGAGCGTGGTTTGGTGACGATTAAAATTCACAATCCAATTGCACCATTGCATCAATTAGAAGTTGACCTACTTGCTAAATACCCATCATTACGCAAGATTATTATTGTGCCTGGAACTGATGATCCGTTGGAAGAAGTAGGAGCAGCGGGAGCGCAATATATTGAACAAGTAGTAAAGGATAAAGATATTATTGGTTTAGGCTGGGGAAAAACAGTCTATCAAGTGGGTCTGCACTTAAATCCTAAAGATGTATCGGATATTACGGTCGTGCAAATGAAAGGAAGCATGGCAAATACGAATACGCGTAACTATGCCTTTGAAACGGTAAATACTTTCGCTAATGCCTTTAATACGATTCCGCAATATTTGCCATTGCCAGTAATTTTTGACCATGCACAAACGCGTGAATTAGTGGCTAATGATACGCATATCAAGCACATCCTAAGACTGGGTGAACAATCCAATATTGCCGTCTTTACTGTAGGGACAGTTCGTGATTCTGCACTATTATTCAAGTTAGGATATTTCACGAAGCAAGAACAGCAAACCTTGCAACGAGAAGCAGTCGGGGATATTTTTTCCCGTTTTATTGATAGTAAAGGCCGAATTGTTAACGAAAATATCAACCAGCGGACGATTGGGATTGCCCTCCCTGAATTAAGAAAGAAAAAGCATAGTATTTTAGTCACAGCTAATGTTGCTAAAGTACCGGCCGTTCATGGTGTTCTAACCGCTGGATATGCTAATACGTTAGTTATCGATCAAGAAAGTGCTAATAGCTTAGTCAATTTTTCTAAATAAATTTAATATTTCAATTGACCTCGGTAGAAAATCCTAGTAGAGTATACCTAATTAAAAATCAAAGGAGTTGCACTACAGATGTCAAATTGGGACACAAAATTTGCCAAGAAGGGCTTAACCTTCGACGATGTATTACTTATTCCAGCTGAAAGTCACGTTTTACCAAATGAAGTTGACTTGAGTACGCAGCTAGCTAAAAATATCAAGCTACATATTCCGCTTATCAGTGCTGGGATGGATACAGTTACAGAAGGACCAATGGCAATTGCGATGGCACTGCAAGGTGGCTTAGGGGTTGTTCATAAGAATATGTCAATCCAAGCACAATCAGGTGAAGTTGCTAATGTTAAGAGTGTAGTTGTACCAGCTGGCGCAACCAAAGCAGCTGTTGATGATCAAAATCGGTTACTAGTGGCTGCTGCGGTAGGGGTTACCAGTGATACTTTTGAACGTGCCGAATCCCTCTTAAAAGCGGGTGCAGATGCAATCGTGATTGATACTGCGCACGGGCATTCTGCCGGTGTTCTTCGCAAAATTGCGGAGATTCGTGAACACTTCCCCGAAGCAACGTTAATTGCTGGTAATGTTGCCACTGGTGAAGCAACCAAGGCATTATTTGATGCTGGTGTTGATGTAGTTAAAGTTGGAATCGGTCCTGGTTCAATTTGTACTACCCGGGTTGTTGCAGGGGTTGGTGTCCCTCAAATTACTGCTATTTATGACGCTGCGAGTGTTGCTCGTGAATATAATAAGCCGATTATTGCTGACGGTGGGATCAAGTACTCGGGAGACGTTGTAAAAGCACTTGCAGCTGGTGGTAATGCAGTTATGCTTGGTAGTATGCTTTCCGGGACGACGGAAGCACCTGGTGAAGTATTTGAAGACAACGGTAAGAAGTACAAAGCTTATCGGGGAATGGGTTCGGTCGGTGCAATGGCCCAAGCTCATGGATCATCTGACCGTTACTTCCAAGGCGGAGTTAACGAAGCTAATAAGCTCGTGCCAGAAGGAATTGAAGCGCGTGTAGAATACAAGGGTGACGTTTCCGATATCGTCTTCCAAATCGATGGCGGGTTACGGTCAGGAATGGGTTATGTCGGTGCAGCCGATATCCCATCCTTGATTGAAAAAGCCCAATTTGTCCAAATTACTAACGCAGGACTTCGTGAATCACACCCTCATGATGTCCAAATTACGCGGAATGCGCCTAACTATAAATAATGTAATTAGCGGATATCTGTCAACTGGTATGGTTGACTAAAAATACTTCTTACGAAAATGTAGGAGGTATTTTTTTT
>NZ_RDBR01000036.1 GCF_009663775.1 Lactobacillus sp. 0.1XD8-4 | reverse complement strand
GTAAATTGGTCTACAAAAAAGATTTCCACGACCAGATGAATTATTCATCCAACCTATGAAAATCTTACACTAACAATCTTCTGATAATAGAAATGTGTGTATAATTGGTTATGTTATGAAATAACTTATCACTTAATTGAGGAGACTGATAAAATATGAGAAAAAAGGGAATGTTACTTTTCGGCGCGGGACTAATGGCTGGACTCACTAGCACTTTAGGGTTCAGTCGCGCCAAAAAAAGCAACAACACGATCGCACTACCAATCTTTTATGCTGGCACTTGGCAATATTACGATAAGGAACGAGATCGCTCCCATAAAATAACCATATCTCCTGAATTAAAACTCGGTATCGATAACCAAATCATCCCGGCAACGGTTCAACAAATCAAGCCTGATAAGTTAGTTTTTCTTGATCGGTTTGGCTACCATATTACGATCCGGGCAAATGAACAACGTCCGGTTTCATTAACTGATGAAGCTGATGACCAAATTTACACCATTCAACCGTTAAAATAATGTTGGCGCTGTAGTTCAGCGTTTTTTATTTTTAAATTATTTTCCGTAACGCCGGTGAGCCGGGGCATGATAATTTTGCATAAAAGTGAGGATTTGGTCAAATTGGTCACTAAAACAGACGCTGTTTAAATAAGGATCCTCTACAAACCCCGCCTTATTCATCCGTTTAAATAACTCATTAAGCGGATCATAAAAGCCTGCAAAATTATAAAAAGCAACCGGTTTCTTATTATCACCAACTGTTGTCCAAGAGGCCGCTTCACTAATTTCTTCTAATGTTCCAAATCCACCGGGAAAAGCTAATAAGCCATCAGCAAGGCGCATCATTGTTTGTTTGCGAATATCCATATTGGGAACTATTTTTACATCTGGTAATTCTTTGTAAATGGCCCCACGCTGGGCTAATTCAGTAGTAATCACTCCATGAACCATTCCGCCATTTTTAAGGACTGTCCGGGCTAGCGTTCCCATTAAGCCAAAAGCTCCTGCCCCATAGACTAATTCAATATCGTGTGCTACCAGCCACTCACCAAAACGTTGAGCTTCTTGATCAAACGCTGGATCATTTCCATCACGGGCACCACAATAAACTGCAATTCTTTTAATCATTTATTACTCCCCTTTAATATTCTTTAACGATTCTATTTGATGTTTAATTGTTTCTGCAGCACTCTTGATCTCCTCTTGTTCTAACGGATAAAGGTTTAATAGAAGTAGATTGCCTACTCCTTGACGACCAATTAGTGCTGGAAAGCCGATATAAGTTAAATACTGTGGCTGATAAATAGCAACTGGTAATGCTAACTGTTCATCTGCAAAAATCGCTGTCATGATCCGTAAGGTCCACGCGGTAACTGCACTCACATTATAACCAAGGCCATTAATCGTATACCAATTACTGAGGTTAGCTTTTACTTTTAGTTGGCTTTGGTCTAAGTGATGACCATTAATTGCCGCTGTTAATGGCTGACCATTTACATGAACTGTCGACCAAGCAAATACTTGGTGGCCATCATGCTGCCCATAAACAAAACCAGTAACATTGGCCGTAGCAACCCGCGCTCCTTCTGCAATTGCTCGATGAAGTCGTGCCGTTTCAATAACTGTCCCGATTCCAATAACTTGTTTTTGTGGCAATCCCACCGTTTGTTGAAGAACGGCTGTAATTGCCTCATTGGGATTAGTAAGGTTAATTAGAATACCGCTAAAGTCACTCTTAAAAATTTGTTGGCCAACTTGTTGTGCTTGATAGTAACTAGTTTCTAGTTCTGCCATCGGCTGTTGCTTTAATAGCTCACTCTTACCAAAAGCCGTCACTAAAATATCCGCATCTGCTAACGCTGCATAATCTTGAATAATGATTTTAGTGTGCGTTGCCAATACTACTTGCGCATCATTCAAATCAGCTTGAACAGCAACCGCTAACTGATCATCTTTATCTATAAGCACTAATTCATCGACTTTATCGTTCATTACTAATTGGTTTGCTAACATTCGGCCAACATGACCTAAGCCAATAACTCCAATCTTTCTCATGTTTGCGCTTCTTTCTATTTCCCGGGAAATAAATTATTATTTAGCTGAAGAGGTCCAGAACATTGATGTTTCAACAGTCTGGACCCTTTCTTAGTTTTCTTCTTGAAATTGTTTTGCTTCAGGGAAATCAGCAAGGACAAGGTCTCGCGCTCCCTTTGAGAAGTCAAACCGTGCTTGCGCCTCGTAACTTTCCTTATGGTCGCCGACATGTAATATTACTTGCATTGGTTGTAGTTCAACTTGAATTCCTAATTCAATTGCTGCTCTAACTAGTCGTTGAATATCGTCTGAATAAACATCGCTAATTGCCTGAAGCGGGTGCTGAAAATTAATGTTCTTAGTATAACGGTCATTAGCAATCTTTAATCCAAATGATAACAAGTCACCATCTTCTAATTGGTCAGCTAATTGACCGCTAAGCGTTAATGATGGATCGTCTACTCGTCGCTGAACAAACTTTAATGCTAGTTGATACTCCCGTGGCGCATTAAATTCGACAATAAAGTTTTGCAATTCAGCAATTAATTCCATCGCCGCGTCATACATCCACGGCAACTGGTCTTTTGGCTTTTGCAATGCAACTTCATTGTTACGTTTTTTTGCTTCAGTCAATCTCTCAGTTAAATTATCTGGGAGCGGAGAAAGAATACTGTTTAAAAGCATCAACTCAAGAAAATTAATCGTATCATCACTAATACCTGTCCGTGATAAGGGATCGAGATCAAAATTACGAAATTCAAGGTAATCGATCCCCGCTTGCAAAGCACCAGTAACATCTCGCGTATCATGATTATGGCGACGCAAGCGCACCGGGCCAAAGAACTCTTTCATACTATAGTAAGTACCATCATTCATAAATCGGCGTAACTCTGTAAAATGTTGGTCAAATGATGCATATGTAACCTGCTCGTTAGTAAAGTTATCATCTCCGTAATCACTACACCTTAAACTCCGAACTGGCAATTGAAGGTCGTCAGGAATACTATGCGGCATATCCTTGGAAACAGGACTAGCGCCGTATAAATATGTAAATAGCCATTGGTAAAGGCAAAACTTCTGCGCAAGCTTAAAGTACAAATGGTTTTGAAACTCAATTCGACTAGGATAACGGTTCACATAAAAGCGCTGGTAAAGCTCATCAATCAAGCCGCTATCAAGGCTAAAATTAACATGAACATCACCCAGTATTTCTTGAACAATACCATATTTTTTTCCTAAATAATCATGCGTATCTTGGTCCCATGTCTTAGTAAAGGAGGTCTTCAAGTACTCTAAATCATGCTGATAGGTTGGTCCAGGTGCCATACTTAATGGCCATAATCGTTCATCGCTATGTAATTGTGAAATAACAATTTGTTCCAACATTTTTAACTGACGGACAGCATTGGTAGCCCCAACCACCGGTGATGTTTCAAAATCCATCATATCATCCGTAAATCCTGAGTTTAAATAGATATTATATTGCCGCGAACGCAGATTTTCAGGATATGGATAACGACTTGCCCGGCCATTGGTCAAAATCCGGTGCTTTTTTGCCTCCAAACCAAACTGCGAAGAGAATAACTTTGCATTTAACGCAGGCTCTTTTAAAGCGGCTTTTAGTTGATCATAATCGGTTCCCATCCAAGAATCCCTCCAATCATTTTACTTAAAATCAACCATAACACTTTTAGAACATAATAGACAATAATTGCTTAAGTATTTTAGCTAATAACATAAATCAGTCACTTTTTAATTTTAATGGTTAAAATAGTTTGTTACAACTGTTCCCATTGCTTTAGCGCAAATTAAAAGCGCTTTCTCATTCAACATAAATTCCGGACTATGATGAGGGTAATTGCCGCCATCAGCAGGCTGACATCCAACATAAAAGAAACAGCTTGGAACAGCCTGAGCAAAATAAGAGAAATCTTCAGATGCATTCACAAAGCCGCTATCTTTAATTGCTGTTACTCGCGGAAGTTGCGCTTCTTTTAGCCATTCTTCAATTTCAGCGGTAAAAGAACGGTTGTTGTCCAACACTGGATAATTATCATCGTATTTTAATTCACTACGAACATCAAAGGACTCATCAATCCCCTTAATAACTTTTTGGATTGATGTCTTAATTATTTTCCGTGTTTTTTCACTCATAATCCGCACATCGCCTTTTAATTTGACGCTTTCTTTAATTGCATTATATGATCCCGCACCATCAAAAGAACCAATTGTAACACTGCCGACATCAAACGGATTAAGCCGTCGTGATATTACTGTCTGAACAGTAGTAACGAAATAACTTCCGGCTACAATCGCGTCATGACTTAACTGAGGCATCGATGCATGACCGCCCTTACCTATAAAGGTCAAATCAAAATTAGCACGACCAGTTTGGGTTGGCCCGGGATGAAGCTGGATTGTTCCTGTCGGCATCGTACTCATTACATGGATGCCAACAACATTATCAACACCGTCCAATGCGCCATCTTGAATCATCGATAATGCCCCGCCCGGTGAAACTTCTTCTGCGGGTTGGTGGATAATTCGCACGGTTCCCATTAACATATCTTTTAATTCAATTAAACATTTAGCCAATACCATCATGTATGCTGTATGTCCATCATGACCACAGGCATGCATTACTCCCGGATTTTGTGACTTAAATGGTAAATCATTGGCCTCTTGAATTGCTAAGGCATCAAAATCAGCCCGTAATGCTAAACACTTGCCAGGACGCGGGCCATGAATATCGACAAGAATTCCATAACCATCTCCACAATCTCGTAACTTACAATCTAAATGCCGATAAAATTCTTTGATATACCGTGCCGTATTCTTTTCATGAAAAGAAGTCTCTGGATGGGCATGCAAATAGCGACGAATTTTAATAATTTCGTCCTCGTGCTCATTTAATTTTTTCATTAACGCTCTTTGAAACTCATTATCCATATCATCGCGCTCCCTTTAGCTACCATTATAACAACCCTAGCGTCCATTGGGCATAGAATTGCTGGTATTTTGGCGTAACGGAAAAATAAGCGTTTATTCCCTTATTTTCTATTTGTTGCTTCCTTAAATAGTCAATAAAATCCACATAAATTAGATGTCGTTGACATTGTGGAACCTTGCGCCAAGCAATAATGTCACGCGGCTTTTTAATCAAATCAGCATAATCGCCATGACGATCATAATCATGAGGAAAGTGCCAATAATCTTTTGCTACCCGCCGAACTTTACTATTAGCTGGTTGGTTAACATCTAGATATTGGTGCATATGACGATATTTTCCTACGACCAATCGTCCACCGTAAGGAATCCCGTAATTAAAGGACTCAGTATTAGCAACTTGCTGTAACTGACTAAGTGAATAATGATCTGGATTAGTATCGATCAGGCCATGAGAAGTTTGGTGGTAAACATTCCACTGACTAACAAAACGACCGCTAGCTATATTGATAATAAATTCAATCATTCTTGCCGGATTTCGCTTATAACGGACAGAACTACGTATTAACTGAACTTTCATATTTTGAGGATAAGTAAATACCCCATGGTAACGATTATGAAAGTTTGCTCCCGTTTTAAAGTCTGCTCTTAGGTGATTATCACGCAAATAACATAGTAAACGCTGGAGGTCAGTTGCACCAGAATGAAGCTGCGGACGACGATAATTGCGGATAAAATAAATATTTTGCCGGTCAAGATAACTACGAAATAAGTGAATTTTCTGTCCTAATAAATCAGATGATAATCCCGCTGAAGAGTGATAAGCATCCACCACTAAGTCGCGGAAATAGGCGTAAAAATAACTAGTTGGCGCTAGTTGAGGCGCTAACCGATATTCTTTACTTAATAATTGTAGAAAATGATTCTCGTCAATTTCAGCTTTAAGGTGGTGGTTAAGAATTAAGTCCAATTGCTCATGGGCAGTTAGCCCGCTTTGCCTAAGCATTTTCATATAAGGTATCGATCCTATTTGGTAATTTTGCATTACTTGCTCCTGCTTTATTTCCGGGGAAATTAGAAATTATATTCCCTGCCAATGACAGTGTTTAATATCAACATGATTTTCATCTTTAAACGGAATATTTTCTGCTAATAACATTGGGCGTTGGTCAAACCATCCTGGAACTAACCGCCCAGTCGCAGTAACAACCCGGTGGCACGGATGATGACCACGCCCACCAAATTTACCAAGGACTTTCCCTACTAGGCGGGCATTACGCGGGTGACCGATTATCCAGGCAATTTGTCCATAAGTAGCTACACGACCATTCGGAATTATATCAACGATGTTTAAAACTGCTTGAATAAACTGCTCATCGATTTTAGTCGTAATCAGTCACCTCTTTTTTGGTCCGTGGTTGATAAATCATTGTCACATGTTCACGTCCTGCTTCGGTAAAGTGATCACCAACCGCCATAAACCCGTACTGTTGATAAAATTTCTCAACATATGCTTGCGCATGAATAATAATTTCACGGTTTGCATAGTTATGTACAATCCCGTGTAAAAGATGGTCAACAATCAATCTGCCAAGTCCCGTCTTACGAAATCGGGGTGTAACAACTACCCGGCCAAATGTTGCATAATTATCCTGAATAAAGTATCGGGCATACGCAATAATTTGCCTATCTTTTATCGCAAAAACATGATGAGCGTGGCGATCTTGATCATCAGGGTCAGGATATGAACTATGCTGTTCTTGATTAAAAACGATTGCGCGTAATTTCAAAATCGCCAATAGTTCATTAACCGTTAATTCATCAAATTGCTTGTCATACCACTGTATCATAGAATTCCTCCTTATTTTCCTATTGTAATGAAAAATATTAATTTATTGCAAATTGATTTTATTATTAAATTTATGGAATATAATAAAGATAGATAACTAGTTGTTGTGGAAAGGAGCGATTAATTATGGATGATTTTTCACCTAATCGTCGAAACGTTGCTGATATTACAGGCTTAAATCGGTTCCTAACAAAGATGTATGGCTTGATGACATTGGCTGTGTTACTTTCAGCACTAACCGCTTGGCTGGTAATAGATGTTTTTGCTAAACAGTTTACTGCATTTATGGTTAATAATCGCTGGGGAATTTGGTTAATTATTCTCTTACCTATTATCTTAACTTTTGGAATCAGTTTTAATGCCACACGAAGTCCTGGACTCTGTTTCTTCCTATTGATTATTACTGCTATTGTGTACGGAATTACCTTTGCGTTTATTGCGGGAGCCTATGCTGGAACAGATATTGCAACTGCTTTTGTCTCGTCTGCTGGCGTATTCTTAACAATGGCAGTCATCGGAACTTTTTCGCACCGCGATTTTACAAGGCTAGGTTCCTATGCTAGTGCTGCCTTGGTGGGCTTGATTATTGCGTTACTCGTTAATTTCTTCGTTCAAAGTCCGATGATTAATTATATCTTGTCGATTGTTGCCGTAATTATTTTCACTGCATTAACAGCATGGGATGCTCAACGAATGAAAAATATTTATCTTGAATGTGGTGATCAAGTATCTTCCAATGGATTAGCGGTCCTTGGTGCCTTGCAATTATATCTTGACTTTATTAACCTCTTCGTTAGTTTCCTAGATATCTTTGGTTCTAACGACGAACGATAAATAAAACGCTTAGTCATAGGTGAAATCACCATCTTGACTAGGCGTTTTTGTCTGTCCACAAATTACGCTTCTTTTTTATATTTTTTCCAATACAACGCTTCTTTGATACACGGATAATGATGAACAAGGATCATAGTATAGACACTTGTCGTTACCGCAAGTAACAGCCAAACCACCCATCCATTATCAGGTAAGAATTTAAATCGCTCACGTAAAACTTCATTTAACAGTTCAAATAAAACACTTTTAACCGTAACTTTTAGTCCCAACATATAATTAGTCGCAATTTCAACCATAAAAACAAGCGCAAAGCCATAAAGGTAAGCCCATCCCCGGCAATACTTAAAAATATGGTTACCATACTTATCTTTTTTAGCAGTTTTAACAACACGGACACTAAACGTTTGAAACCAACCTAACATTATTCCAATTAGAATTAAAACAATTGTAACTGACAAATGCCATTCCTTCGTTTCAGTAAACATCGAAATAACGGTCATTACAATTGCATAAATCGGGATAACAATAAAGCTAGTCTTAGTCACAGGTTCCAACTGAAAGGTCCCTTTAATAAAATTATACATAATTAATAAGCAAAAGATAAATAAGAGAGTCATACCCTATCCCTCCTAATGTAACTATACGATAGATAGGCATGACTCTCCAATATTTTACTTATGAATGTTTTTATAAACGATTAAATTTAACGGTCCGTTTTTTTAACGAAATTTTTTCAACAGTAAAGCCATAGTTTACTAATTCTTTCTTAAATCGCAAGAACGAATGATCAAGCGGTATCCCTGCAATCTTTTCTATTTCATCAAATGTAAGTGTAAAATCTTGTTGATAGTTTTGACGAATATACTGCCATAATGAATCATATTTACTCAAGTTTATTTTCTCCTTTGATAAGCAACTAGCTCTTATAGATGCCAACTATTTCCAATAATATCTTTTGACCTACATTTTATTATAATACGCCTGCACCAATACGATAAAATCATTAATGGTATAGGACGTGTCAAAGAGTTTTTTAGCTGATGTTGACCAGTATGAGATTGGGTCCTGATGATCAGTGCCGCCGAAATAACTTGAAATCATTGCATGGGTCCAAACCGTCCCCCCACCATCCTTATTTCCCTTTATCACGGGAAGATTATTTTGCTTTAAATTATAAGCAGTATAGTAGGCAGCATTGGCAATTTGGTTAGCAAACGCTGTCGCTGTATATTCATGTGGCATTTCAAATTGAATAAAGTATGGATTAGCATTGGGACCCGCACCCTCAGCCATATATTTTGGATCAGCAATATTTAGAATCTGTTGAGCGTCAATAAATGTATGGACAAAGACCCGAGTAGCAGCATAATTTTTCTCCATATATGAAACTTCACTATTAATTGTGGAATTTTCATTACCAGTATCGTGGATAATTACCCCTCGTGGTTTACCAGTTGCTGTCCGATATTGCTGCTTAGTAAAGCGAGATGATATCTGTCGGTTAATCGTTGCGTGCGGATAGTCCGCTTGTGCAATATATTTATTGATAGCGTTGGTCATTATCAGGTTAAGTTCAGTAGAACGAACAAAATAATTGCGACCGTTATCGACAATCCGCGCGTACACTTCATTTTGACTTTTCCCGGTTAAGTAGTAGCGATTAACTTTATACGTTGCTCCTCGGTTAAATTCAGTATCAGTTTCTTTCATTGATGAAAGTGAGTTATATATTTTAGCTGTACTAGAAAGCGTGACGGTCTCATCAACTGGATACGAATTATTGACAGTCCTCGTTCGATGCGTATGGTACACGCTTAAAGCAAGCACAAGTCCTAATAATAGCCCTATTAGCAAATATATCTGTTTTCGTCGTTGCCTTTTGTTTTTTCTTTTTCGCATACAACTATTGTAACTACTAAATTTGAAATTTGTTAGAAAATAATTAAAAATATTAAGTTATAGAACCAATGATGCATCCAATAACTATAAATAAAGCAATTAATACCCACCAATAACGCGCCAAAAATTCCCAGATATTATTAACCGGCCGTTGCCGCCATTCACTACTCTTTTTATCACTTTCAAGATAATAATTAACTAGTTTATTAATCATCGAGGTTTCGGCAACCTTCTGTTTTCCTAAGACTAATTCATCTAAACTAACTTGCAGGATATTTGAAATTTCAATAATCCGGTCAATATCAGGAAGTACCGTTCCGTTTTCCCATTTGGATACTGATTGTCGGGATACCTGTAATTGATCCGCCAGTTGTGCTTGTGATAATCCTGCGTCTTTTCGTAACTTAGCTAGTTGGATTGCAAAATTATTTGTCATTGTCCTTATTATCCCCTCGTTATTTTTGTTAAACAATTTTAGCGAAGTCATAAGGTAGCATCAAGAACGTTTTATTATTTTTTAGGCAACTAACATTTTACATTTCCTAATTAAATTATTAACTATAGCATTTCCCAGGAAATGTTAAACTTATCGAAGAAAAAAGTAGGAATTGACCAATCCTTTTTCTAATTTAGACAACTACGATAATCTCTACAAAGAAAAGTTGGACACGGTATTAAAAACCAGCACAAGTGAACAAGGGGCTAGTGAAAAATTTTTAATTTTTCCTAGTCCCTTGTTTTCGGATTCTGATTATCTAACCATGGTCCTGGTTCTTATCCAAGCGATTGATTGTTAACGGATATTTTGTATCTAGTTTAGGGGTAATTTTCTTAATTTCAATCCATTTCTTTAACGGACCAAATATCATCCAGCCCCCAATCCACAAGACACCCATAATTGAGGATAGCGCCGAACTATCAACCAGAGGAAAAAGACATCCCCAGAGCATCATGATGACAATATAACAAGTATTATAAATTCTTTTGAAATTTTTATATTCCTCATGGCGTTGTTGCAGCTGAGATTGTAGCAACTCATCAGCTGACTGAATTTTCTCTTTTTGTTTAGATGAATCCGTCCGTGGAAACAGGTCGCCCACTTCAACGTCAAGAGCACCTGCAACAAGGTTTAACGTTGAAATACTAGCATCTTCACCTGCCTCCAACCGTTGAATCGTTCTTACCGAAACCTTTGCCTTTTCTGCAAGTTGTTCTTGTGAAAGATGCTTAGCCATTCGGAGTTTCTTTATTTGATTATTAATCATCGTTACTCCTCCCTTCTCATTTCACTTTTGATAATACACTTTTATATTCCGAACGACCACGTCATTTAGCCGACAGCCACCCGTCAACTAGCCGTCACAAATTTAATTTCCCGGGAAATAAAAACTTGATAACTATTTTCTAAGTTGCACTAACGAAACTTTTTCCCCTAGTATAATTTTTTCTTTTATTACCCCATTAGTCTTCCAGCCATGATTGTAGTAAAACTTCATTGCCTGATGATTATCACTCAGTACCCATAATATATAGTGACTATAATTTAATAAATGAAGTCCTTGCTCTGCTTTCGTCAAGAGGACGTCCCCTAATCCCTGACCTTGGTACTTAGGTAAAACATAAATGGCCATTAGCTCACCGCGGTTAGCCGTACGTTCACGTGCCCGCCCATAACTCGCAACTCCTAAAACTTGATTATCATCACTGACCGCAATTATGTTATGCCGTCCCGGTTGCAGAAGACTTCGTTGCCATTCCCGTTCATCTAGGTTTAATAACTGATCTTTAGGAAAGATATAGCGGTATGCTTGCTGCCAGGTTACCTTAAACACCCGACTTACTTGTACTAACTGCTCATCATTCATAATCGAATTATAAAGTTGAAAAGATGTTTTTACCATTATTATTCTCCCAGATGAGTTGATGTTTTCGGCGGTCGTGGAACAAAAATAATTGCAATGACCAGATTTAAGATAATCAAGCCTGTCAAAACCATAAAAGTCGATCGTGCTCCTAGCGCAGTAGTTTGTTGACGTAGTAGCTGGTGATTATTTTGACTAATCGCAATCAATGTACCCGCCAGTGCTGTCCCTAGCGCACCAGAAAATTGCTGTAAAGTATTAAAAATTGCGTTTCCTTGGGCATGATCCGCAGCTGAAAGTGATGTTAGACCACTAGTCATTAAACTGCTAAAGCACATCCCATATCCGCCATAATAAAGAGCGTAGAGTAAAATAATTTCAAGATCAGATAAGTGCAGTCCCTCAACAGTCATCATTACAACGCCAGCAAGGCTAGCAATTATCCCACCCATAATTGGTAATCGAGCGCCTTTTTTATCCAAAAGCTTCCCTGCTAAAGCTGCCATTAGGGCATCGCAAATGGCTCCGGGGAGCATAATCCACCCCGCAAGCGATACTGACCCATGATTAACGGTCTGAACATAGATTGGAAAAATAAATCCTAACGCTAAAGTTGTAATTTTAGCAAAACAATAGCAAATTAACTGCATGCTAAAGTGAAGATTTAGGAAAAGGTGCGGACTAATCAGCGCGTGACGATCACGCCAAGAGAATTTTAACCAAATTGCTAAGCTAACTAAGCCAAGCATCAAACAACCAATGACCTGAAATGACCAAAAAGAATTCTTCGCAATACTAGTAAAGCCAAGCATTAGCAAAACTAAGCCGACTGCAATCGCCAGCCATTGTCCATATTTAAATTTAACTTTCTGTAACTTATTAAGCTGGGTAATCGCATATGAACCAGTAAATGCACTAATAATAGCTAAAAAAGTGGAAATTATGAATATCCACCGCCAGGTTAACAAGTCTGTTACAATGCCACCAAAGACGGGGCCAAGTGCGACCGCAACGGCTGTAATCATCGTGCCAATCCCCATCATAAAACCAAGTTTGTCCTTGGGAACCTTAGCGAGAATAATATTGTACATCAATGGTAAGCCAATTCCAGTACCAATCCCTTGAAAGGCCCGTCCAAGCAATAATAAGTCAAACCGTGGCGTAAAAATATCAATAATAAGCCCAATCATAAAAAAGACTATTCCTGCAATAAAAATTTTCTTAGTAGTAAAGCGTAAACTAATTTGCGAACTAAGCGGTACAATTGTCGCAATTACTAAAAGAACAAGGGTGTTAACCCATTGAACCTGATCGGTCGTAACCGCAAATTCTTTAATTAATGTTGGAAACGTAACTGTTGTCGCGGTTTCGTCCAGAATCCCTAAAAAGGAGAGCATTCCAGCTGATAGAATCGCTGTTACTAATTTAGGTGTAACTTTCTTTACCATTATAAACCTCCCTAATTTTGACCACTACTTTAAGATAAGTATAAACTTATTGGCCTAAATTTAATAATTAGGTGATTAAAAAGAGCTGTGACTTAGGTCTCCCCTATATAGACACAGTACATAAAGAAGCTCTAGTATTCGGAAAAAGCCGAACGCTAGAGCCTCCCTGTGCTTGCGGGACGTGAATAAATAACTCCGGTCACGATCCCGTTGCCGTTAATTAAAATGAAGAATTTCGTTTACTGGTCGTCGCTTTGAGCGATAGGTGTTGATTTTAGCAGTGGTTGGATACCCCAGTGAGATACCAACAATAAAGCGTTCATCTTCTGGAACCTTTAATATTTGATGAAGAATTGCGGGGAAGCGAACACTATTATAGGTTGGAATTGTATCTAAACCATAATCAGTAGCTGCTAGCATCAGGTTTTCAGCAAACAGTCCCGCATCAAAGATTGACCAATCGGGGGATGCCTGGGGAATCGTGACGTAAAGAATAACTGGCGAATGATATAAGGTGTCACTAGCAGTCGTCATTGCTTCATGAGCTTCATCGAAATTAGCAAAGTGATGAACAATTTCATGCCGCCATTGCTTCATATTTGCTTGTGTCTGCGCAGCCCATTTCTCACGCCCCATTACTGGCAGATCAGATTGTCCATGGTTTCCTGCTGCGTCTTGCTCACGGTAAGCATCCTTAATTTGTTGAAGCGAATCACCCATCGCACAGTAAACCTCCCACGGCTGTGAATTTACCCATGATGGTGCTCGCTGCGCTAATTGCACAATTTTAGTAATAATGTCACGCTCAACTGGTTTATCTGTAAATTCACGAACTGAGCGCCGTTGATTAATTGCTTCTTGCAACTCCATAATTAAATTACCTCCCAAATTAAAAGCTCTTACTAAAGTTTAGCATAATTCAGAAAATAAATTTGACAATATGTCTTCCAAAGTCTACAGCAACGCCCCCGCAACCTTATCACCTAAAGTTGGATAAATTGCCATGACCTTCTGACGGTATTCATTGCTATCAATTTGTAGGCCAATAATTGGAATAAAATTATTGATATCATCGGCAGCATAATCACCGATCTCACTAGCACCTACTAATTGTTGATCCTTAAACACTAACGTTAAAGTACTAATTTGATCATTTTGCCCCGCGTATAAGCTTCCGTATTTAAGCGGAATTCTCTTAACCCGGTATTGTGGATCATTAGCCACGTCATCAGGGTTGACGCCTGCTTTTGCCACCTCAGGAAAGGTAAAGGCAGCTTGTCCAATCGTCGGATAAGTAATCTGTTGAGTAGTTTTACCAGTTAAGTAGTTAAATAGGTATTGCCCTTCAAATTCAGCAACTGGCGTTAATTTAGGCTGCTTGCGGCTGACGACATCTCCAATTGCATATACCCCCTCAACTGAAGTCATCATGTGGTCATCTACTTTGATTCCATGGCGGTCATACTTAATATTAGTGTTATCTAAAGCTAATTTTTCAATGTTGGGGTGTCGTCCAATCGCATTAAGAATATAATCAGTCTTAATATCTCCTTGGTCAGTTGTAACCGTCAACTCTTTTTTACACTGACTAATCTTTTGCGTATTAGCGTTGAAAACAAACTTAATCCCCCGCTTCTGCATGGCATCAACGAGAGCTTTATCTTCCCCACGAGTAAATCCCCGCAAGACGCGGTCAGAGTGAACGATCATCGTAACATCGGCGCCAGCAGCTGCCACAAGCGTTGCCAATTCAAGACCAACAAAACCCGCACCAATAACAGCGACTCTTGCCGGCAGTTCTTTTAAGGATAATAAATCATAATTTGTGTGCAAATACTCTTTTCCAGGAATATCTAAAATGTTCGGAGTTTGCCCAGTCGCAATAATAATATGGTCAGCTTGGTATTGGCGACCATTAACACTCACCGTTTTGTCATCAATAAAATGAGCGTATCCCGCTTCTACATCGTGACTTTTCTTGATAATCGCACGCGTTTCATCAGGCCACGAATTAAATCGCTCAAGCTTCGTTTGCATAAGCGTCTGCCAATCTAATTTCGCCGGTTGGCTAATACCCTTTCCGAGTAATTGCTGCGATTGAAGGACTGTTCGCGCTGCCCCTTCAAGAAAAATTTTGGGTTCACAGCCATAATTAGGACAGGTTCCACCAAATTCAAAACCTTCAATTACTAATACTTGATGCGTCGTTTTCGCTAACAAGTTTGACATCTTATACGCCGCCGGACCAGAACCAATTAAAATCTCATCGTATTTTTTCATGTTTATCCCTCCAGAAGTGCGTCTTTTTATCCGAATGCAACTTAGATTAAAAAATGCAAAATCATATTCTTTACGTATATATATTATAGAGGCCTCAAAAACAATCAAGGAGTACGTAAAAAATGAATAAAAATTTAAGCCGTGAAGAACAAATCGCTCTCATTTATGACCGGTGGCAGAAAATGACTATTACCAGTGACCCCATGTTTGGATTGGTAATGCAGAATAAGGAAATTTGTTTAGAATTAATTAATCGGGCATTACCAAAACTCAAAGCAAAGAAAATCATTCAATTAGAAAGTCAAAAAGATGTCAATTCTGTTGGAGCCCGCCGTGTCCGCTTTGATGTCTATGTTCGTGACAGTAAAAATAATATTGTCGTCATCGAAATGCAGGTAAATGATCAAAAAAACCTCCCAGCACGGTTACGCTATTATCAGGAACAAGTCGACCACGGGCTATTACATCCTGGAGAAGACTATTCAATTCTTAATCATTATCCTACATATATTATTATGTTTTGTAATTTCGACTATTTTGGTCGGGGATGGGCCCGTTATGAGTTTAAACTAACTTGTACTAAGGATCATCATTTAAGATTTGATGACAAGCGGACAATCGTCGTTTTCAACGCTCTTGCCAAAGAATTTGACAGCGATGACCAAGCAATCAAAAACTTCCTTGCTTTAATGCGAAATAAGGATGACAATAATAGTAGGTTTATTGCGCAAATTCAAAGTGAGATTAAGCGGGTTAAAAATGATCCAGAAAGGAGAGACGGCTTTATGAAATACGAAATCAATCTGATGGATGCTAAAAGAAAAGGGTTAGAAGAAGGACTTAAAGAGGGACGTAAAATGGGTCGCGAAGAAGGACTTAAAGAAGCACGATTAAGCAGTATTAAAGACCTAGTTAGTACTCTTCAAGAGTTAAACATAGAGCCAGATGTGATTAAGCAAAAGGTTAGCGAAAAATGTCATTTAAGCGCCCAAGAAGTTAACGAGTTTCTTAAAGAAGAATAATTACAAATGAATAAGGGGCTGTGACATAAGTCTCCTATATAGTTGAAAGTGCTACATCGCAGTACACAAAGGGACTCTAGCGTTCGGAAAAGCCGAACACTAGAGTCCCTTTGTGCTTGCGGGGGTTCCCTAAAGGCTAGCTTCGCGTCGAAAAACGAACTAGCAAGCTAGTTCTGTCTCACTCCCTTTACTTTGCTGGTCGTCCATATTAATCGCATTTACTAATTGATTTAATTGGAATTCGAATAAGTGTCTTTAAATTCTCTGGCTTCGTGCGCCGAGGATCAGATAGATAAATTTCATGATGGTGACGACAGGCCGAATAATCAGTTTGATATCCCACTTGTTCGATAAACTGGTATAGTTTTGTAACAGTCGCAGGCTCATCATCGTATGGGCCAACGTGCATAATTTGCGCACACTGCCCTTCTTCAATTAATGTTAATTTTACAGGTGAAAAATTCAACTTCTTTTTAGCAGCTGCTTCCGCAATAGCCCATTGAAAGACCTCTGGAGTGACAAAATCTGGCATTCGAATTGCGGAGATAAAGTGAAAAGTCTCCTTATGCTGATAATCAACACCCTTGACCCCTGGCTGCCACCAAAAGCCTTCAAGCGGTGGAACCACGAAGTCAAAATAACCAGTTGGCTGGTAGTCACCCATTTTACTCATCTTTATCGTATAGGCTAAGCTGTACAGTAATGCGAGTGAATGCTGGTATTCGCCACCTGTTTGGTTAGGATCACCGCTACCACGAACTGTGAGATAAGTCATTCTTGGAACACTGACCAAAGACGGCTTCTTACTCGGTCGATAAAGCGCTCGTTGTTTCTGCTTAAAATCATAAACCATATTGGTTTCCTCCTTGTTATTAATTGTAACCTTATAAATTTGAAAATTAATTTCCTTTTTTTCCACTATTTTTGCAGGTCATTAGCCCTCATAAAAATGAAAAAGCCAGATATTGATATTTTTTGCTTATCTTTATTGGTATGATATCTCTTAACAATAAACAATTGTGGTACAAAGCTTTACAACTATTCATATTCCATAAGATTTTTAAAATGAGGAAGAATACAATGAAAAAAAACTTTTTATTATTCGCCGCTAGGCATGATGACAATTTTAGCTGAAATTGAAAAAGGAGTTCCCGACCAGGCGCAAAAAACAATCAATTGGCTTAATCAATACTTTGCTGGACAAAATCCCAGTTACGATGGATTACATATCAAACCCAAGTCCACCCCATTTCAAAGCCAAGTTTACCAAGCACTGGAAAAGGTTCCTTATGGACAAACAACCACGTACAAGGAGTTATCAGATATAATTCAACATAATGCTGAACCAAAGAAGAACCTTTCGCGGGCGGTTGGTAATGCTGTTGGGCATAATCAGATTCTACTAATTATCCCTTGTCACCGCGTAGTTGCTAGTAATGGAGCAATCACTGGATATGCCGGTGGAATTGAACGCAAAAGGGCATTATTAAAGCTGGAAGGTGTTGCTGGATGGAATTAAACAAGCTAAAACAACCTAATACACAACAGTGGCAGGTAATTATGAACAATGATTCCCATTTTGATAGGCAATTTTGGTATGGTGTTACAACTACCAAGATTTTTTGCAAGTCTTCCTGCCCACCACGTCCTCCGATATATAATAATATTGTAATATTTACCGCTCCAGAGCAAGCGTCAGCAGCTGATTTTCGTCCATGCAAACGATACCGACCATTTAATCAAATTGTAAATAACCAAATTTGGGTTAATGAGGTTGAACAGGTTTAAAGACCCACTATCAGCAAAAACTAACTCTTGCCCAATTAGCAAGTCTTGTTCACGGTGATTCTTCATACCTCCGCCATACTTATAAAAAATTAACCGGATTAACCCCACAGCAACAATTAAACCAGATACGTTTAACGCAAGTGAAACATTTATTATTAACGATTAAAAAATCGATCACTCAAATAGGTGTTTTAATCGGTTTACCAAATACTGCTTATTTTACTAGCTTGTTCAAGCAGTCTTGGGGATGACCCTATTACAATATCGGTAGTCTTTTAATTGAAAAATCAGCCCGTAACATATTTAGCAAGGTGCTAGCTGACCAATTAAATCAATGGCCTTCCCCTAGATGTTGATAGTTAACATCAACATATCCCTTAATAGCAAACCATTTTCGTGGATCGGCCGCTCATAGTTTTCAATGAAAAAATTGCTTTTGATATCAGTAATTCTAAAGCCCACTTTCTGGTAAAGGTATAATTGCTTAAAGCTCGTACTCCCCGTGCCAATTTGCAGCTGTTGATAATGATGCTTTTTAGCGAATTGAATAGCATAGTGCAGTAGCTTAGTCGCAATGCCTTGGTTTTCAAACTCAGGGTCAACGGAAATGTTTTTAATTTCCAGTTTAAATTGCGAAACTTCCTGTAATACCATAATTGCTGCTAACTTAGCTTCTTTGTAGATTACAAAGGTCAGTCCTAGTTGTAAATAACTTTGAACCAAATTTTTATTAGGGTCTGCCAATAAAAGCAGTTTCCAGTGGGCCGCAGTCACCTTGTCCACAGGTTTTATTTCAAGTTGGTCCGCTTTTATTTTATTATTCATGCGTTCATCTCCTGCTTATTTTTTAATGGGGAAATAATTAAAGTTAAGTATATAGGTTATACAACACTCAGCTATTTTAGTTGGGTGCTATTTTTATTTAATCATAATTGTATTTCATCGCATCATATTAACCACTTATCTTTCCATCAATCACAAATACTGTTCTTGCTGGTATATTCATACTATCGAATGTATCAGGAGGGATTTTAATCATGTTAATTAAAGCAACTAATCTTACAAAACAATATGGAACAAAATTAGCATTGGATAACATAAACTTACAGATCGACCATGGACAATTAATTGCTTATCTAGGTACTAATGGGGCTGGTAAATCAACAACAATCAATCTCCTTACTGGTTTAATGGCGCCAACTTCAGGAACGATTACCCGCCGGCGAGGAATAAAAATCGGCATTGTCTTTCAAGATAGCATTCTTGATAAGGAACTTTCAGTTAAAGATAATCTTAACTTTAGGTCAAAACTATATCACAAAGATTATTCCAAATGGGTTCACCAGTTAATCAGCCTAATGGGACTCACCAATTTCTTAAATCAGCGCTATGGGACCTTGTCTGGCGGTCAACGACGAAGGGTTGATATTGCTCGCGCTTTGATTACAGATCCAGAGATTCTTTTTCTCGATGAACCAACAACGGGATTAGATTTACAAACGCGACTTGTTATTTGGAATCTGCTTCAAAAACTACAAAAGGAACATGGTCTAACTATTTTTCCAACAACCGCATTACTTAGAAGAAGCCGAAAATGCTGATCAAATGTATATTTTAGAGAATGGCAAAATTTTAGTTTCTGGTTCAGCAACTGATATTAAACAACATTACGCACCAACTAAATTAGTGGTGGCAACAAATGGTAATGACTTACAAACTAGCTACTCTAAGAAACAGTTAGCTCCTCAGAAATTTTCTTTTGATGATCTTAATCCTGCAGAAGCTATTACCCTCCTGCATAGTAATCAAGAGTATATCACCAACTTTTCATATACTCCTGGTTCAATCAACGATGCTTTTGTCAAAATTACTGGAAAGGAGCTCCAATAATTATGATTGCTTTAATCCAACGAAACTTAAAAATTTACTTTGCTAATAAACCAGGTGTATTGATGTCTTGCCTTGGTGCTTTAATTTCATTCTTCATTTATATTGGCTTTTTACAACAAAACCTGATATCTTCATGGCAATCACTGCCTAACGTAAAAGAAATGTTAGATTTGTGGATGATTAGTGGAATTATTGCTATCGCTGGCATTACCACTTCATTTCAAGCTCTTGGCCAATTAGTCAAAGATCGAGAAAGCCGCACATGGGATGATTTAAGCCTAACTGATTTAACACCGTTCCAAATTAATTGTTGCTATTTAAGTGCCGCAATATTTATTAGCACACTAATGCAAATTGTTACGTTTTTTATCATGGCAATTTACTTTATTCTAGTGGATGGTATCACTATCCCAATTACCGCATTGCTACCCGGGTTAGTTTTTATTATTTTAGGTGCAATCGGCGCAAGTGCTGTTAATTTAATTATTGTTGATCTAATCCATTCTTCTACAACTTTTAGCCGTCTTTCAGCCATTATTGGAGCAGCTTCTGGATTTATGATTGCTACTTACATGCCCTATGGAACATTATCCAAATCAGCAAAATTTGTAGTAAAATTATTTCCAAGTAGTTATGAAGCTGCCAGCCTACGAAGCCTTTTGCTAAATAAATTAAGCAAAAAAACTTTGCCACCAGCCAATCGTCATCAAATGATCGAATATCTTGGGATTCACTTCAAAATTCATGGTTATCAGTTAAATAATTATAATAATGCCTTGATGATCGTGGGAATGTCGATAATTCTAGTAGGTCTTGCAGCTGTCTTAGCAAATCGATATCAGAGGAAGAGTTAATTGTGCAAATTCGTTTTCAGTCAGACCCATCATTAGGTTCTGACGATCTTAATATTACTGTGAGTGCTGTCACTAAAGATGACAGGGTTATTAACCTGCTTAACTATTTAGATAAATATAATCAGGGAAATAATGCCTTAATCCCAATAAAAACAGAAGACCGCATTTTAACTATTAAGCAAGCAGAGCTAATCAAAGTAGAAGTGACTAAAAGCATTCTATCTTTTTATACTAAAAATGATGTAATTCAAACAAATGGACGATTATATCAGGTGTTAACTAGACTTAATGAAAATTTTGTTCAAGTATCAAAACACGGCATTATTAATTTAAATCATTTAGTTTCCTTAGAAGCCGGGTTTACTGGTAACATGATTGCTAAATTAAATTTTGATCAACGTGCTGATGTTTCACGGAAATATTTGTCAGAATTAGAAAGAAGATTGGGATTATAAAATGATAAATTTAAAAAGAGGTATTCGTTACTTTATTCATGGAATGGGTTATGGATCGATTACCTATCTCGCCGTTATTGCGTGTCTCACGCCTAATATGATTGTTTCTGAAACTAGTGTCATTACAGTGTTTATTATTAGCGGACTAATTGGAGAATTAAGTTTCCTATTTCAAACCGAACTACCATATTCAATCGCTCTCGTTATTCACCTAATCGGAACCTTTACTCTCTATTCTGGCATGATGTTGATCAATCATTGGCCACTCGATTGGCGAACGATTATAATTTTCATTATTGTCTACATTGCTATTTGGATCTTTATTCGTTTAGTCGAAGAACAACATATTAACCGCATTAATCAGCAGATTAAGAACAGAAGAAAATGAAACTTGCATCGCAATCATCACCTTATCTTCAGAATTAGGTGATGATTTTTTGTAGTTTTTAAACTGGTTCAGGCAATAATGAAGCTATTATTTTCCTGCATAAAAACAGCAGACATTTTTCTTTATAAGTAAGACAAAATATTTAGCATAAATAATTTAAGGGTAAATGATAGCTTTAAAATGTAAAAAAATGTAAAATAAAATCAAAATGTAAAAGAATGTAAAAATAAGGTGAACTAAAATGATTAATAAGCTAAAAAATCCATTTGACCCAAGCTTTGGGACCCCACCTCAAATTATCCTTCCCAACTATCAAAGTGATTTTGAGAGTCCCATATCAGTTGCCCAAGCAATTGCATATGATGATCCTAATCGAGTAATTTTCATTACAGGTTTACGGGGATCAGGTAAAACCGCTCTTCTAACCCAAATTGAGCAACAAGTAGTGAAATTGCCTAACACATATGTAGTGGAGATTGATAATAATCAACAAATAGTTCAAAACTTTGGACACAATCTTAAAAATATTTTCAAAATGCACGCCCTTACTGATAAGATTGCTTCAATTTCAGTAATGGGCTTTGGGCTTAGTTTTAACAAAACTAACGAGGATTACACTACTCAAGATATTGAGAATTTCATGACGATGTTGACAAAGCTTAATAAACGCGTCGTTATTTTTATTGATGAATTTAATCATAAGGAAAATACCCGTGAATTTATCCAACTCCTCCAAAATTTAAAGCGACATAATCTTAATTTTTATTTAGTTGCTGATGGTTTGCCTAAAATGATTTATGATATTGAGCATGACCAAACACTAACCTTTTTAAAACGTGCTCGACATATTCAAACAACCATGTTAAATATCAACGAAATTGAAATGGAATATCAAAAGCATCTCAAGTTTGACCCAGTCGTCACCCATCAAATTGCTCAACTAACCGGTGGCTATTCTTTCGGCTTTCAATTACTTGGCTATAAACTTTGGAATGCCACTATGATTAGTCAACAGCCTGCTAATCAACAAACATTTGATGCTATTAAGACACTATATGTCCAAGACTTATTTACGCAAAGCTATGACATCATTTTTGATAATCTTTCCAACCACGACCGGGAATATTTAGTTGGAACAGCCAATAATATGACAACAACCCAGATTGCTGACTTGATGAATTATCAAAAATCAGCCAAGCAGCAGCAAAATTACGTTAATCAGTACCGCCGACGAATGATTCAACAAGACTTGATTATCCCCGCAGGTAATGGAAGGGTAAGGTTCAAGTTACCACTATTCAAAGAGTACCTAGCCGATACACAAAATCCAGATTCGATTCGTTATAACCCATTGATTTAATCACAAAATCACCATCTTTCAACGCTACACGGCATTCCCGTTAAAAGATGGTGAAGTCAAAATATAAATATTGTACGGCACTTAGCTATTTTGGCTGGGTGCTATTTTTATTCCATTGCATCATATATTCTTCATTTCCCGTTTCATCTATTTGTTTCTTGATAACTTTTAGTCCATGTTGTTGATAAAAATGGTAAGCTGACTCATTTCTTACATACACATGGAGTGTCAATGAAGCGCGATTCTGCTGAATTGCCGTTAATAATTGGCTACCAATTCCTTGACTTCGAAATTCTTTTTTGATAAAAATTCCTGCTAAGTAGTTTTCTTGCAAGCCAGCAAATCCAACTAACTGATCACCACTTTCTGCAACAAATACATCGGATTGCAATAAAGCCTTTTGAACTTCTTGAAAATGCTCACGCCAATATTGTTGCTTAACAAATGGATGTGCTTCAATATTACAATTCAGCCAAATTTCCATGACTTGATCAAGATCACTCGCCTTAAATTTTCTGATAGTTATTTCTGCCTTTTGCTGATATCTTAGCTCAGTAAATCCATTATAACTTTTTGTCTCAAGCAACTGCAGATTAATTGGATTGGGCAAAGTGTTAAATAAGCGTATGCCCTGGCCAAGCAATGTAGGAACGATGGTCAGGTAATATTCATCAATCAAATTTTGTTGTGCAAGTTGTTGAACTAAACTAGCTCCACCACAAATCCAAATATTTTTACCTGATTGCTGCTTCAGTTGCTTAACTAATTCAGCAGGTTGTTCTGCCGTGAAATGAATATTATCGGTTGAAGTTTCTTGACGATGGGTAAAAACGTATGATTGTAAATCTTCATATACCCATTTATTGGGGGACAATTCTGTTCTTACCTGATGATATGTGTTCCACCCCATCAACACTGTATCAATATCCTTGATAAATTCTGAATATATATCTGGGTTATTGCTATCCTCACTATGACCATGAATCCAATCAACTCCACCGTTTTTATCAGCAATATATCCATCAAGACTCAATGCGATAAATAGTATTACTTTCCGCATCCCTAATCACCTACCCTTTTCCGTTAGTAAATCACCATCTTTCAACGTTACATGAAGTTCACGTTCAAAGATGGTGAGGCGAATTATTTAATTAACTGGTTTAATTCGTTGATGTCTACAGCATTGAGGTCAATTGCTTCTCCACCTAACCAGTCTAAAAGGTCCGGATCAACTTCCCCTTTTTGGTAATCATCATAATACTGTTCTAAACCACCGACACCACCAATATCTTCAATAATACCGTAACCACGGGTTTTTTGAACATGTGGTAGCTCCTCATTAGTAACTGGTTGAATTTTTTGGACATGAAGTTTAAACTCCCAGCCGTCCCCATAGTCATAATGAATAGTTAATTTATCTTTTTCATTTAATAATGAGACCGTTGCTAGATCAAGCTTAACTTTTGTCATCCCGCCTGGCACAAAATCCGCTGACTGAGTATAGAATTCCTTAGTCTGTTCATTAATTGCATCATACAAGTGTGCCAAGTCACCATGAAACATCAAAATCACTGTTTCAGCGAGTTCCTCAATTGTACTACTACCCTTAATCACGAACGTACGGCTTGCTAGCGGTTTAAAATCAGCTAATTTAGCAGTAATTACATACGCTTGGTCATAGTTTTGCGGATTAATCAATTGACGGTTGCTAACATTCGCTGGTATATCTGCTTGTGCTGGAGCTAGTTCGTCAAGCAACTGCTGAATAAGAGAATCTTGATAGTCATCTTCTGGCATAGCTAATTCTGGTTCTCCATAGATAATATCGTAGCTTGTATCTAGATAGTCTGCAACATCCCTAGCGGCTGATTGACTCACGATCCCTGTGTGACTTAGAAAAACATAAAAATTGGATAACGTAGCAGAAAGAAAATCCTCATCAATTTGATCTAACGTTCCAGCGAAAAAGATGTTTGGCGCAGCTAGGTTGGTTGTAACCATACAAATTTTATTTTTTAACATGAAATGGTTCAAAAATTGGTCCAAGATACGACGAGCAGTCTTATCATCCCCCATTAACTGACCAGCGGCACTGGCGATAAACTGGTCAATCATTTGCTGATTGTTTTGGCTAATCGCTTGAACTGTTGCTGGATTATCTGCTGAGGCTTTTCCTTCGTCATCCGCCCAAATACGAGTATCTTTAAATTGTGGCTTGATAGTACAATATTTTGCCCCTGGTCGTGGAGCTTTCACCTTCACCGGATGTTCCTCATTAACCAATTGGCAAAATTGCATTAATACTTCCTGATCATTTCCAGATAAAGCTAATAACAAGTAGACAAGATCATTGAAATCCTCAGTTGATGAAAAATCATCATTATCGTTAAGGGCTTCCTTAAATTCTGCTTGGTGGCTAGCAATTATCTGCAAATAATTTTTAAGTTTTTCGTTTTCAGCAGATGGGATTGGCCGGTATAAATTAAATGAAAAAACATTTTGCATTAACCAAGTACGTTGCGGATCAACCAAAAAGGGCATTTCATTTAGAAAGTTAATGGCAAGCTGACTAAATTTACCCTCGCCTAATTTGTCAGTAAAGACTGGCAAACCAGTTTCCTCTTCTACATATAGGTAGTATGTTTTATTATCAATCTTTACCGGACTAAGCTGCCACCGTCGTAAAGGTTTTTGACTAATCTTACCAGTGTTATGAGGTAGTCGATCAGCCAGGTCAGGACTATAAAATAACTGTGCCATGATTGCTACTCCTTTATTTTTGAATGTGTGAGAAATGAATTTTTTCAATAAATTGTTCCACCCGAACAAAGCTGAAGTGAGATCTCATTAGCTATTCTTTAACCGATTGATAAATTCAAACAAACCTATACGATCAATATTCATTAACTTACCAATCGGTTATCGACTAAAGATCTATTTCTTAGTTAGTCCATACATTTTATGTGTATCTATATAAGACTGTTTGTGAATGTTCATTGATTTTATTATCCGTTAATCATCTAATCATGAAATTACGGGTACTTTAGGAAATCATACTGACCATTCTTATCAATTTTAACGTCTTCTGCCGGAATTACTTTGACCAAATCAGCCCAATCAAGCGCATCCTTAGCCTCAAATGCCACTTCCATTTCTTTTTGCAAACTCATTTTTAATGAGTTTGCAAAAAGAATAGTTGCTGGAATTTCCACTTGCGCTTTCTGTGACATCTTACTAGTTAATGCCTTGGTCATAATAATCCTTCCTAGTAATCTATCTCATGTCTTACGTTTTACGTCTTATTTATATAATAAATAGGGTTTTGAAACAATTCAAAGAGATAATTCTTTGGGAAAGTAGTATGTAATTTGATAATGCGGTGCTCTACTAACTTAATCTTCTAGTTTCTTTAGTTGTTCTTTCAAATATTCAACTACTGCCCTATATTCAGCTAATCCGTAACCCACTGTTATTTTTTGAAGATTACTAATTCCCTGTAATTCCCAATGCTCCAAACTATCTTCTAAACGCTTAATTTGGTCTTCTTTAACCTTAATTTCACTTTTAATCAACTCAATAACTTTTTGTTTACTTAAATAATCGTCGCCAAAGAATAGCTTCATTAAAAAATCAGATTTAAATACTTCTTCAACTTTATCTGATTCTAAATATTTTCTTAATTCTTCCCTCCCCTTATCAGTAATCGAAAAAATATTTTTATTTGGCTTATCTTCCTGAATAACAGTTTCTTTTTTTACTTTCCCCTCTTTTTCTAATTTTTTCAGTGTGGGATATATCATCCCATAAGTTCCATCATAAAAATAAGAAATTTGATTTTGTAAAATATCATTAATTTCATATCCAGTTCTTGGTTTATTCCTTAGTATTCCAAGGATTACATCTCGTCCTTTCACTCTTTTATCCTCCTTTTTTATTTAATCATATCATTTATACCTAATATTTCCATTCTTAATATCATTGACATTTATATTAACAATGTTTATATTAACTATATCTATAATAAAGGAGTGAAAATATTGTGAACATTAAAAAAGTTTTTGTTATTATCGCTATGTCAATTGGCATTTTCCTATGTATGCTCGATACAACTGTAATGAATGTTGCTCTTCCTACTATTCAAACTAGTCTAAATGTTAAATTAAATAATCTATCTTGGGCACTTAATATATATACCATTCTCTTTGCAACTCTTACTATTCCACTTGGTAAGATTGCTGAACGTTTAGGAATTAATAAAACCTATATTAGCGGTCTAATAATTTTTATTGTAGGATCAACTTTCTCTGCACTTTCCAACACATTGCCAATTCTAATTCTTGGACGTGCATTACAAAGTATTGGCGCAGCAATCGTTTTTCCATTGTCTATGTCGATTGGTATTGCCTCTACCGATCTTACTACTAGAAAGAAAGTAATTGCTATTTTAGGAATTACTCAAGGATTAGCTGCTGCTTTAGGGCCTGTAATTGGTGGGGTATTAACACAATTCTTATCTTGGCGGTGGATTTTTATTATCAATATTCCATTGAGTATTATTTCGCTTTTTATTTGTCTATCTACATTAGAGCTACAGGAAAATCCTAAAAAAGAACCGATTGATTTTTATGGTTCCTCTCTTAGTATGCTCTCTTTATTTGCATTGACTCTTTCTTTAGTACAAGGACGTATATGGGGTTGGGTAAGTGTAAGAATTATCAGTCTCCTTACCTTTTTTACTATCACTTTAATTTTGTTTATAATCCATGAAAATAAAACTAAATATCCGATGATTCCATTGGAACTTTTTAAAAATCGCGAATTTACAGGATCAGCTATTACAATTGTTCTTAGCAATCTCTTCTTAGTTGCTGTCACAGTGGTTCTTCCAACTTACTTCGTTAAAATTCAAAATAAAACTGAGTTAGAGGCAGCTCTACTAATTACTCCTATTACTGGAATGATTTTTATTTTTTCGCCCTTAGCAGCCATACTAATTGATAAATTAGGGTCACGAGCGGTAATTGCTACTGGATTTTTATTAATGACGATTAGCTTTATTCTTTTCGCAACTATTAATATGAAAAATTTAGCTTTAGTCATTATCACATGTCTTATCCTAGGAATAGGATATGGGATAATTGCAGGTCCAATTACAGTTTTAGCCGCTTCAGACTTCAAAGGCTCACTATTAAATGCATCTCAAAGTGTTGCTGGCGTTCTTCGACAGATCGGTATCTCCTTAGCAATCGCAATTTATGTAACAGGACTTTATGGAAATTTAGTCACTGCAAAACATAATTCAGTTAAGTATATTAAAAATGAAGTAGCTACTTTAAACATTCCTCAATTAAAAAAGCAAGCTGTAATTGATAAGTCAATTTATTTCCTATCTCATTCAGCTAATGATAGCTCAGGGAAACATTTTACTTCTAATGAGAGAGAGCTACTTATTCACAAAAATTATGAAACTGCTCTATTATCCCAGCCTACTTCGCTACCAAAAAGAGCTAAGGTAAAAATCTATTCTCAAGTGCAAGCAAAAGTAGATAAAAGATTAAACGATCTAAATAAGCAAATTAATCTTACAATTACTAAAATAAAAAGCTTTGCCACAAATGAATATGGAAAAGCTTTTACTAAATTATATAAATATTCAATTATTTTTGTTGCACTTTCTCTATTAACTAGTTTTCTTTTTCCAAGAAAGAAAACTAAGACTTCATACTAAACAAAATGTTCTTGTTGTATTTTGGCAAGGTACCTTTTACGTCGTTTCACCGATGAATCGGAAATCATTCCCAAATTTTGCCATTGACAATTTTGAAAGCCAAGTTGCTTTAAAGTTTGTTTAATAAAAATTTTCTTAATCGCATTACCATTTAAATATTTAATAGGCAGATTGCAAGAAATAACTTGAACGAATTTAGTGACGTAGATTAAGCAAGAAGATCTCGATTGGTGTATGCCA
>NZ_RDBR01000035.1 GCF_009663775.1 Lactobacillus sp. 0.1XD8-4 | reverse complement strand
ATCTAGTTGCCTAGAAAAATATTTATTCAATTTTAAAGCAAGAACATACAGGTTCCAACTTTAAGGGTACACGTCAGGTTTACTTAGTTTCTCACACTCTTTTTCATTAACCATTTTTATTTTGGCGCGTTGTTTCGGCAAGATGCACAAGGTTAGTAACAAAATTATGCGTACTTGCTTCATAATTATATTTACGCCCTAACTTGACAAAATACCCGTTGATATAATCAACTTCAACTGGACGATTACGACTCATATCTTGATACATTGATGGATAATGGTGCGGACAGCCAACCTTCGATACATAATTTACACTCGCTAATTCTTCAGCACGAGTGTTAACTAATTGAACTCCCGCGCGTTCGCAAACATCATAGGCCTCATCGATTAATTGGCGAGAAAGTTCGTCGGCTTTTTCAAAGTTTGCATATTCACCCATTGTGATTTCAAACATCGTGCATAAGGTATTAACTACTGAATTGAATACCACTTTTGCCATTAATGTTCCCATAAAGTCATCCTTAAGCGTGGGATTAAAATTAGCTTTTTTCAATTCCTCCATTAACTGGTCCGTCTTTTCGTTCGTTTTGCCAGTATAAGTAGCCCAATTTGTCGTTCCCATTCCACGCTCACCAACAAATTCTACTTCACCGGGTTCAGTCAAAATAGTTGCAACAAGAGCTGTTCCCGCAACTACTTTTTCCTCAGGAAAATATTTTAAAAGTTTTTCAACATGTCCCATCCCATTCATCGCGGTTAGTGCGTACTGGTCCTTAAAGAAGTGCTTACATCTTTCTAACATATCAGCTAATTGCATTTGTTTTAATTCAAAAAATACAAAATCTGCATCCGTTGCTGTATATTCTTCTGGAGTATAGACATTTACTGGCACTAAATGTCTATTTTTATGTTCCCGAGTAACATAAACTCCACCTTGCTCTTTCATCTTGTCATAATGTGGTTGCCATCCTTCAACAAAATCAACTTCATTTCCTGCTTCTTGTAATAAAACACCAAAACGTAAGCCCATAGCTCCGGCTCCTACAACTGTAAACTTCATAATAATCCAGCTCCTTTTTTGATTATAAAAAAAGCGCCCTCGGATTAGTTGCCTAATCCAAGGACGCAATTGCGTGGTACCACCTTTATTCGTTAATAGTTCACACTACCAACCTCAATGTTCAATGCTGAATGCACTAAACACGTCAGCTGTAATGGGCTGATCCCACCATTGATTACTAACTTCATCATGGCACTCAAAGTGATTTTCATTATGAGTTTGCTATCCTTTCACACCAACCAAGGATTCTCTGCCAGTTCATTCATAATTACTCTTCTTTTCAACGTGTTTTTATAATCTTAATTTAATTGTATTTTAATTTACTCGTGAAACAATAAAATGTCAAGAGTGATTTTTTTGTCATATATAATTGACATCTAATTAATTGCAGTTTATACTACATTTATCAAATGTCTTATATATATGACACAAAAGAGGTGATAGTTGTTGAATCGGGTTAAACAATATCGTAAACAGCAAAAGTTATCCCAGCTTGAATTAGCTAAGCAAATAGGGGTTGCTCGCCAAACAATTAACTTAATTGAAAATAATAAATATAATCCCACCCTCGAGCTTTGCATCAACTTAGCTCATGCACTCCACACTGACTTAAACTCTTTATTTTGGGAGGAATCATAATGAAAGAGTCAATCATCACAAAAATATTTAAGCAATTTTACAACATATCTGGTCCACTCGACGAATATAAAAAGACTATGGCTAACGCAATTGGTAACACTACTGCTATTATGCTTTATTGGTTTAACATTCTAATTGTTCTTGCTACCGTAATTGTTGGAATTGTTACAAAAAATTATTTATTAGCTTTTTGCATTCTTAGTAGCAGCATTTTAATCTTCACTATATTCATCGCTGGAGGGTATGTTATTTATGCTGGTCATAAATCCGGACTCGCTAACCAAGAAGTTGAACAAAGTAATTTGCCATCAGCATACAAAAAAGCAATTCTTAAAAGTATAGGTTATGGGTTAATTACGGCAATCTTTGTGTACGTTTTGACCAGCACGATTTTATACCTTTACTACGGAGACTTCATTTCGCAGTTACAAAGTATAAGCAGTTTAATTAATGCAATTTTGAGCGGTGCCCTTGTAATCACTGCGCTCAGTATCGTTTTTTGCCATCGAATCAAAAAGGTTGATTAATTAAAAATAGTCCTTGACGTTTTAATTTATCCCGTGTATTATAATGACAAATAAATGAAAAACAGCTTAGAAAAGATGAGTAATCTTAGAAAATTATTACAGAGAGTCACGAATGATGAGAAGTGATATAACGAACTAAGATGAAGATGGTCTTGGAGCAATGAGAATGGCGAGCAATTATAAATTGTAAGTAATTCACGACTGACGACCGATAAAACGTCTAGGTATAGCTTCCACTAGTGTACCTATAGAGGATAATATTGTGAGATATTATCAAATTAGGGTGGTAACACGTTAATTAACTATGATTAATCAACGTCCCTAGAAAAGGTAGAGATACTTTTTCTAGGGATTTTTTTATTGCTTCAAATCTCCTGAACCCATTTAATATAGAAAGGATCGATTTACGATGACTGAATTCACTACACGCACTACTTCTCCATTTCGTTACGATATTGTTGGTAGCTTTCTCCGGCCCCAAGAATTAAAAGATGCTCGTGCCAAGTTTGCCAAAGGGGAAATCTCTCAAGCTGATTTAACAGCAGTTGAAGATAAGGCAATTATTGATTTGATTAAACAAGAAGAGGCAGCTGGACTCAAAGCAGTTACTGATGGCGAATTCCGCCGTAGTTACTGGCACCTCGACTTTTTCTGGGGACTTCACGGTGTTAAGCACGTTAATTTAAAACATGGTTACTTTTTCCATGATGAAGAGACACGCAATGATTCCGCTCAATTAGAAGGCAAAATTTCAGGAGAAAATCACCCCTTCGTTGAACACTTTAAGTTCACCAAAGCGCACACTGCTGAGGGAACCCAAGTTAAGCAAACTATTCCTGCTCCTGCTCAATTTCTTGAAGAATTTCTCCGCCCAGAAAATCAAGCAAATGCTAAAGAATTCTACCCAAACCAAGAGGAATTAGACCATGATGTTGCCGCTGCTTACCACCAAGTTATTGAAGACCTTTATGATGCCGGCTGTCGTACATTGCAATTAGATGACTGTACTTGGGGAATCTCCGTAAATGCTTTTGCTAATCTAAAAAAGAAAGATCCAAATGCAGACGTTTCTCAATTGGAAGCATTACAAAAACGATTCTTAAAAGTAAATAATGAGGCCATTGCTAACCTCCCTGCAGATCTTACAATTAACACTCATGTTTGCCGAGGAAATTATCATTCAACATGGGCTGCTGCTGGCGGCTACGGTCCTGTAGCAGATAATTTATTTGCTAAAGAAAACGTCACCGCCTTCTATCTCGAATATGATAGCGAGCGCGCTGGTGGTTTTGAACCATTAACAAAAGTTCCTGACGATAAATATGTAGTTTTAGGACTGGTTACATCCAAATCAGGAGAACTTGAAGATCGTGAAAGTATCATTAAGCGAATTCACGAAGCTGCAAAATATCATCCACTTGACCACCTTTGTCTCAGCCCCCAATGTGGTTTTGCATCCACTGAAGAAGGTAATATTCTTACAGAAGACCAACAATGGGCTAAAATCAAATTCATCAAAAGTATTGCCGAGGAAATCTGGGGATAATGTTCTTGCTCATCAAGCATGTTAAAATTAAGGGATAAATAACTTTTAGGAAGAAGTCTTTTAATGATTAGCATCCAACGGGCATCATCGGCAGACCTACCAGCAATTGTTGCAATCTATAATCAAGCAGTCCCTTCACAAATTGTTACTGATGATGATAGCGAGGTGTCAGTTGACAGCCGTTCTGCTTGGTTTGAACAGTTTGACAATACTCATCCGCTTTTTGTTGCCAAAGATAACAACCACGTGTGCGGGTGGGTGGCATTAGAACATTTTTTAGTCCATCCGACCTATCACCTTTCCGCTGAGCTTGCTATTTATATCGATCAAGCTCACCAACACCAAGGATTAGGACAAACTCTCCTCTCTTATGTTGATCGTCAAATCACTGAATCGCTGCCCTTAAAAACTATTGTTGCATATGTTTATGAGCGCAATTTGGCAAGTCAACGGCTCTTTACCAAATGCGGTTATGAACAATGGGGCAGTCTCCCACAAATCGCAGAAATTAATCACGAATTAAGAACTCTGCTTATTTTTGGTAAACATTTTAACTAATAAAACTTCTCGAAATCAAAAATGGTTCAAAGATTTAGTATTACGAATCCTTGAACCATTTTTATATTACTTTTTCTAGTCTGCATCAGTTAGGTTACCAACTTTAGGTAGCTTTGCCAAAACGCGATCTTTGTGGGGCGAGTCCTTATATAGGGCATCAGTTAAATCATAACCTGCCTCATGTCCGTGGTGTTCGCCATTATGCCATGCTGGGCTATTCGATACATCATAAACGGTTCCGTCAATTGCAACATATGCAGGATTACCATCCTTGCCGTTGTACTTGCGTAATTCGTCTCTAGTAAATACTTTCTGTGTCATTGGGAACACTCCTTTATTCTCAATCAGCTAACTTCCCAACTACTGACAATTTCGCCAAAATTTCATCCTTATTTTTTGAACGGCCAAAGACTATTTCCATCAACGATTTTATACTAATTCCCTTTTTGGGAGCATTGGTAATATCGTAAACAATTCCGTCAATTGCCATATAATGCGGCTTATCACCATCCCCATTATATTTTGCCAGTTCGTTGCGAGTAAACTTCTTCTCAACCATCGATAGTTCCTCCTAAAGATCATTACTAGTTTAAATATAACACTAGCTAGTAATAAATAAACCAAAAAGCCCTTACAAGTAAATAAATTATAATATTAATCTAAGACCATATCTAAATGCGGAATATTATCCTCAAGATATACATCCGAGATTGGTTTAAAGCCAAATGAAGTATAAAACTTTTGTAAATATGCTTGCGCTTGAATTTGAATTTTCTTCTGGGGAAATAATTTCTTAGCTTCGTCAATCGTTGCTCGAACAAGTCGCTGTCCATATCCATGTTTTCGGTAATTCTTTAATATTAAGACCCGTCCAAACGTCGAATGTTGATTATCCTTATCCATAATCCTTGTGTACCCTACTAGCTTTCCTCGATCATCGAATAACATTAGATGGTGTGCCTTATAATCCTGTTTATCAATCTCTTGGTAAGGACATTCTTGTTCAACAACAAAAACTTTAACCCGTTCTTCTGCTAATTTACACCATTCTATTGCAGTCATTTCATTTAGTGTCTTTACTTCGACTTTCATAATTAAAAACCTCCTATAAATAAAAAGAGTACTAACCAACTTCTTCATGTCAGTAGACAGGCCCTAGTAGAAGATGGTCAATACCCTTAATGTCCTTAATCCGGGGACTAAAGACGAGTTAATATTAGATTGTTTTAAGTATACATCGGGAAATTCGAGCATTCAATGGATTTCTTAGTACCAAGCCGGCTTATCACCATCAGTACCAGGTTTATCAACACCAAAATTCTTACGAGCATATGGTGCTGGATCATTGATAATCTTAGCGACAAAATTACCAATTGATTTGCGAGATACTTCAGTTCCTTTAAAAGGTTCACCCTTAATTGTTGTTTCATAATCAACTTCATCCTTATCAGTAAGCCAAGCCGGACGAATAATCGTATAATCTAACGTTGAATTTTCAATAACATCAGCAGCGCTACGGTATGTACCAAGATAACTATCTGGTTGGCCGCCGCCGAGCATTTCATTATTCCACTCACCAAACTTGCCAGGGACTTCATCATAAATACCAATTGACGAAATCCAAATGAGCGTTTTAACTGCATACTTCTCCATTAATTTAACAATATTCTCCGCTTGCTGCTTGATATCTGGATTACGCAGATTAGCATAAACAACGTCTGCACGTTCAATTGCCGGTTCAAGTTGACCGAGGTTTAATACATCCCCCTTGATAACTGTTTCTCGTTGTTCATCAACAACATTCATATTTTGGGGATGACGAGTAAATAACAATAGTTGATCATTGCTATCGGCAAGTAATGCATCGATGGCATGTCCTGCAATTTTACCAGTTGCCCCTAAAATTAAAACTTGTTTTGTCATCATATTTACCTCCTCATACCTTCTATCATCAAGTATACGAGGTTTTTTATTAATTAAAAGTAAGTACATTAGTGTAAGGTAGTTACTTCAAGGTAAGTTTTTCTTGATTCCCATACAATCAAGAATTTTTATTTTTTTGCTCTCCCCAGGCATTAATTGATTCAATCACTGGTTCGAGCGTTTTTCCAAAAGAAGTTAATGAATATTCCGTTTTAGTAGGAGAAGTTGCTAAAACATTTTTTTGAATAACGTTGGATTTTTCTAATTCTTTTAATTGTAATGCAAGCATCCGTTTTGAACAGTCCGGAATCAACTTTTGTAGTTCTGAAAAGCGACATTTTTGATTTTGAAATAGCTGATAAATTATCACCCCTTTCCATTTACCAGCAATCAGTTGCAATGTTTCTTCAATGGGACAATCTCTTTTTACCATGAAATCCCTCCATTCGGTGGTGAAATTAATTTCACCTCTTGAATATCTCTCTATTTCAGTTACTATTAGTAAGTAAACAACAATGAAATATAGGAGTATTTTTTATGAATTCAAATTTTAATGACTTATCTGCAAAACGTCGCTCAATTTATGCTCTTGGTAATAATGTTGCACAAACGCCGGAAGAAATTTTTGAACTTGTTAAAAAAACCATCAAAAATTCACCAACTGCCTTTAATAGTCAAACTGTCCGTGCTGTTGTCCTTTTTGGCGCTGCGTCCGATAAGGTATGGGAGATCGTTGCGGATGCATTGCAAAAAGTTGTCAAAGACCCAGAAGCTTTTGCAAAAACAAAAGCTAAAATCGCCACTTTTAGGGCCGGCTATGGTACAATCCTTTTTTTAACTGATACCGCAATTGTTCACCAATTAGAAAAAGATTATCCATCATATGCGGATAATTTTGCAAATTGGGCAGAACAAGGTCTCGGTGGGGCCCAACAAGCTGTATGGACAGCGCTTGCTGAACACGGAATCGGAGCAAGTTTACAACACTATAATCCACTAATTGATGAAGCTATCCATCAAGCATTCGACCTTCCTAAAGAATGGCAGTTACGGGCAGAAATGCCATTTGGCTCAATCGAAGCTCCTGCTAGTGAAAAAACATACCTTAATGATGCTCAAGCATTTAAACTAATTAAATAGCTAGATTATATTCCCCTTCTCCTTAAAGTATTATAATTAATGTGAGATACTAAAGGGGGATTTTTTATGGAAAAAGAGCCTAAAATGTATAATACCGGTGCCGATTATGCGCTTACCATCATTGGCGGTAAGTGGAAATCCGTTATTCTCTATCTTTTAGCAGGTCATTCTTGGCGCCCAAGTGAATTAGTAAAGAAATTAGGTACCTCTTATAAAGTATTAAATGATCAGCTTCGTGAGATGACCGCTGCTGGCTTAATTATTCGTAAAAGTTATAACACTATTCCGCCCCACGTTGAATATCGTCTAAGTGCTGAAGGAGAAAATTTATATGCGGCTTTACGCTATCTCAATTACTGGGGTGAAATGCGAGCGCAAAAAACGGGGACGGCAAAGATTATGTGCACTAATGAAATGAAAGAAAATGGCGATGATGGACTTTGTGTTATCACTAAAAAACACCTTCGCCATTGGAAACAAGAACTTGTAAAAAAGGAGTAAGCCTTAATCGCGGACTTACTCCTTTATTGTTTTCTTAATTTTACTATTAGCTAACCTCTATTTATTACCGTAAATTAATTAGTCTATATGATAGAAGCTTAGTAAACGACGCTAAAGCTTTCATTGATAATCTCCTAATGGCGATTGATTGCCCCGTTTAATTTTTTACGGTTAAAAAGGAAAATAATAATTATTAACGGCACAATAATTAGCATGACGGGATAAAAATACTTAACTGGTAAAGTGCTATCAATTATCCCACCTAAAACAGGGCCAAGCGTCATCCCTACATCAAGCCCTAAAAAGAAAGTTGAACTGGCTAAGCCACGCTCATCATCTGGAGCTAGCATCATTGCTGTTGATTGACAAACTGAATAAATCAACCCATATCCGATTGCCATCCCCGCTGCTGCTAGGGCCATCTCAAAGTTATTCTTCATGACCGTCAACATAATTAGATAGAAAATAGTAGCAATTGTGCTTACGATTAACCATGGTTGAAAGCGAACCGTGTCAAATTGATTCCGCAAGAATAACCGACTTACTAACAAAACAATTGCATAAATTAAAAAGTAGGCTCCCACAGCAATTGAAAGGTGCCGTTGTTCAGCATATTCCACGATGTCTGCTTGTGTAGCAAAATAAGGAATTGCAAATAAAGCTGTTAAAAATGCAATTGGAACTGAATCACGCTGGATAATTTTAATATGGAACCCCTTTTGCTGCTTAGAACCCGCTTGCTGTTTAGGTTCTGCACGATTACTAACAAACTGAATTGTCACAATAACCATTAACGCCGATAGTGCTGAAAAAACAATTGCAGCACGATAACCAATAATTCGATACAAGTTGATTGAAACAGCCGGCGCACATGCCATTGCAAGAGCATTCATTAAACCATAAAAACTCATGGCTTCTCCCACATGGTTAAAAGGGACGAGGTACGATAACCACGTGGTCATACAAACAGTACATAGGACAAAACCAAGGCCATTAACCAATCGACAAATCAGCAAGAAAGTACTGTTAGGAGTAAATACATAGCCAGCTACCCCGATAAAACACAAAGCGCCACCAAGAAATGCTAGCGAATATTTTGAAAAATGATCTGTCATATTTCCGGCAATTGGTCGTAAAAACATCGAGACAATGCTCATCATTCCAACGATTATCCCCGCAAACGCACTAGAGGCGCCTAAATCTTGGGCATATCCATTTATTAATGGATTACAATACATATTACTAAACATAAAAAAGAATGATGCCGCCATTACTAATACAACATCTTTTGTAAAAATCGTCTCTTTTTTTGCCATCAATTCCCCAGCTTTCTCTCAACAAGTTTTCCTACAATGAATATAGTTAACTTCTATAATACAACCATTTGTTGGCGTTTTTAGTGATATTTTTATTTAAAAGTTAATATTTCCTGGGAAATTTACGACAAGAAGGAACGTTAAAGAGCTCCAAAACTCGGGTTTCCCGAGCTCGGAGCTCTTTCTCGTAGTATTTTAATAAACAATGATTAGCCCATGACGTGCTAATCATCGTCCCTAGCCAACGGCCTTGTCGAGAAGGTTATATCACTTCTCTCTATACTTCACGATTTAATTTTTATCTTACTGTAACGAATCCCAAGCTGGTAAAGTGATTGGTTCACTTTCAGCCACGTTTTTGACCCGGTCACTAATATACTTTTTATTAATAACTGCCTCGTAGGTATATTCTTCAAACCAGTCTTGAGTCATAACAAAGTAACCATTGTCACCGTTATCTTTACCCCAACTATTTTCAATCTTCCACCGCGTTGGTTGGTCATTTACTAGGTCAAAGCCGGTCAAAGTCATAGCATGCGATACCATTGCTTGTTTCGATTCTAACCGATGTTTCTTATCCATTGTAAAATCAACGCCGAGCAATTCTTCTCGATGGAATAATTTAGCATCCATCAAGCCCCGCTTCCGGTCCATTTGCTGAAGAACATCATTACCAACCCAGACAGTCTCACCAGCCTTAAGTTGTTTTAATGCTGCTTCTTGTAGTTCTTCAAACGGGACATTAACAAATTTAATCGGAATTCCACCAGCAACACTATCTTGCGCTGGCATCAAATAACTCTTATCCATTTCATGGTCTGGCGCATTCGTAACGACAACATAATCACTTAAGTTAGTGTCGAAGTATTCACGATAGAATTTTAATGGTGTAAGGTCCAAAACTTGATGGAACTTTTTATCATCATCACGATATTCAAGATCAAACTTAGCCGGTGGCTCACCGAATGAATAAGCTGCAATCTTATAAACACCTGCCATCATCCGTGTCTGTGCCTTTTGCAACTCATCTTCACTAGCGTTATCTTGTACCATTCCCCGTAGTTCAAGGGCATCTTTACGCATTAAGTAATTAAATACTTCTGCAACATCTGAAGTATCCTTCGTGTTATGCGTATCAGGCATTACGTATTCTGGAACTACACCATACTTTTCAATAATTGAAGCCGCATTTGCCCATTGTCCGCCGTCATTTAAGGCAAAACTAAGATAGAAGTCAACGGTCCGATCATGTAGCGGCTTATTAGCAGTCGCAATAATCTTTTGGAAAAACATATTTGCCCGTTCAATCCGATCCCAGAAGAACAAGTAGTTTTGCGACAATTCAAAATCCTTAAATTTATATTTCGTCGCAAACTTGTGACGAAGCGTATTCAAAGCCGCAAATGACCAGCAACGGCCACTATGGCGCTGATTACTTGGTTTTCCGGTCTTTATTTCGTAAGAGAATGCCCGATGAAGGCGTTGACTAGCTGCTGGATCTTCACTCGAAGCTTTTATTCCATTTTTTTGTATTGCCCGGGCAATAACTTCAGCGTCTTTACGCGCATGAAATTCTTTTTTTAATTCTCCAACCATTTTTGAGGTTAAATGACGTTCTTCAGTCACAATAAATCCCTTCTTTAACTAAAATTCTAAATGACTTTTACAATATTAATGATACCGCACTTTAGCTAAAATTATTGTAATAATAGCTTTTAGTTTAAAACTTACAAAAAGTAAGATAAAATTATAATAATCATTTTAGCCTATTAATTAAGCTAAATGCGTTAGAATTTTACTTAGGAGGTTGATTAGTTATGAAGAAAGTATTCGTTGTCGGTGGTTCTGGTCGAATCGCCACCGACTTAATCAAAGATTTAGTCGCTACTGGTAATGAAGTTACCGCCGGTGCTCGTCATCCTGAAAAAGTTATTAAATTAAACCATGTTACGGCTGTCGAATTAAACTTGCATGATAGCGTTGATAAAATTGCGGAGTCAATGAAAGGGATGGATGCTGTTTACTTTGTTGCTGGCTCGCGTGGTAAAGACTTACTCCAAACCGATGCCATGGGGGCAGTTAAAACGATGCAGGCAGCAGAAAAAGATGGGATTAAGCGTTATATTATGTTAAGTTCGCTCTATGCTTTACAGCCAGAAATGTGGGCAAAGATTCCATCTTTAGCTTCAATTATGGATTATAATATTGCCAAGTTTTTTGCTGATAATTACCTTATTTCAAATACAAGCCTGGACTACACTATCCTTCAACCTGCTAGCTTAACTGAGGAACCTGGTACCGGGAAAATTCAAATTGGTGAAGGGTCTGCAACCACTAATCCAATTCCCGATGTTGCTCAAACCTTAGCCGATATTTTACAACATAATAACACCATCGGCCATGTAATCATGATGCGAAGTGGTAATACACCAATTGAAGAAGCATTAGATAAAATTTAAATTTATTTTACAGGTTGTCGGCTAACCTACTTTAAAGTAAGATTAGTCTACAACTCTTTTTCTTTCCCTAAATTAACGTATAATATGCAGTAAAAGCAACTTAAGAAAGGGTCTTATGTATGGCAAAAATCGAACGTTTCTATAGCACTTTTCAACCTGACCACTATGATGTCTTTGTAAATATTGATCGTGGCAATAAAACAATTAACGGCAAAACAACTATTACCGGTAATGCTAGCGTTCCAAACATTGCAATTAACCAAAAAGCATTACACATTACTAGCGTTCAAACAGCTGACCAAGAATTAGATTTTACTACTGATGATACTGCAGAAGCAATCCGGATTACCCTGCCACAGACTGGCAAGGTAACCTTTACCATTACTTACGACACCAAATTAACCGATTCGATGATGGGGATTTATCCTTCGTACTACGAAGTTAATGGTGAGAAAAAGCAAATTATCGGAACACAATTTGAAACTACTTTTGCGCGCCAAGCTTTTCCATGTGTTGATGAACCAGAAGCAAAGGCTACTTTTAGTCTTGCTATTAAGTACGATGAACATCCCGGTGAAACGATTATTGCTAATATGCCAGAAGATCATGTTGAAGGCGGCATCCATTACTTTAAACCAACCGTGCGCATGTCGACATATCTTGTTGCTTTCGCATTCGGTGAACTTCAAAGCAAAATCACTGAAACCAAAAGCGGTGTTAAGGTCGGTGTCTTCGCTACCAAAGCCCATCAACCAAAGGAACTCGATTTTGCATTGGACATCGCTAAACGGGCAATTGAATTTTATGAAGACTTTTACCAAACCCCATATCCACTCCCACATTCCTGGCAATTAGCATTACCTGACTTCTCAGCTGGAGCAATGGAAAACTGGGGATTAGTAACTTATCGTGAAGCATACCTTCTACTCGACCCTGATAATACTTCACTAGAAATGAAACAATTAGTTGCTACTGTTATTACGCACGAATTGGCCCACCAATGGTTTGGCGATCTTGTAACAATGAAGTGGTGGGATGACCTCTGGCTAAACGAGAGCTTCGCTAACATGATGGAATACGTTGCCGTTGATGCCCTTCAACCTGACTGGCACATTTGGGAACTGTTCCAAACTTCAGAAGCTCCAATGGCATTGCAACGAGACGCAACAGATGGCGTACAGTCAGTCCATGTCAATGTTAATAATCCCGCTGAAATTGATGCATTGTTTGACGGTGCAATTGTCTATGCTAAGGGTGCCCGTATGCTGGTAATGGTCCGCGCTTTACTTGGTGATAAAGCATTACGCGAAGGATTGCAGAACTATTTTGCAACTCATAAGTACAGCAATGCCACTGGAGCAGACCTCTGGAAAGCCCTTGGTGACGCATCGGGCCTTAACATCGGTAAGATTATGAACTCTTGGTTAGAGCAGCCTGGCTACCCAGTGGTTACTGCAAAAGTTGATGAAAATGGCGATCTTACCTTATCACAACAACAATTCTTCGTCGGTAACGGTCATGATGAAGGACGCCAGTGGCAAATTCCGCTTAATAGCAATTATGATGTTGCGCCCCAAATCATGGCAGATAAATCTATTAATCTCGGTAATTATCAATCATTACGTGAAAGTAACGGTCACCCATTCCGGTTAAATGTCGGTAACAATTCTCACTTCATCGTAAAATATGATGATACATTATTGGCCGATATTCTTAATCATACCGATGAATTAGACCCAATTACCCAGCGCCAGCTTTTACAAGATCTCCGTTTGCTTGCTCAAGGTCAACAAATATCCTACGCTTCTTTAATTCCATTGATGACTAAGTTTAAGGATAGCAAATCATCAATTGTTAATGCCGAACTTTACCAAATTGCAAACAATCTAAAAATGTTCGCAAAGCCGGGTTCGCCTGCAGAACAAGAATTACGCCAATTTTTTGACTTCTTAAGCAAAGATCAAGTTGCCCGCCTTGGTTGGATGCCACAAGCTGGTGAAAGTAATGATGATCAATTAACGCGGCCATATGTACTTAGTGCTTCATTATATGCCCACAATGCCGATTCGATTGCCAAGGCACACCAAATTTTTATGGACTATCAAGACAAGCTTGAAAGCCTCTCCGCGGATATTCGTGGTTTTATCTTAAAGAACGAGGTCCAAAATTATGGTAGTGAGCCACTCTTTAATAAGTTAGTTACTGCCTACCAGCAAACTGCAGACGCTAGTTATAAGCAGGACTTACGAATGGCAATCCCAAGTACGACTGATCCGACCCTTGTTGGTAAAGTTGTTAGTTACTTTGAAGACGCTAATATTGTCAAACCACAAGATCTTCGTGCATGGTATCGAAGCCTCCTAGTCAATAACGCTGGACAACAAGCTGCTTGGAATTGGCTTCGTGATGAATGGCAATGGTTAAACGATACAGTTGGTGGCGATATGGAGTTTGCAACTTTTATTACTGTAACCGCTGGAATTTTCCATACCACTGAACGATTAAAAGAATTCAAGGATTTCTTTGAACCAAAACTCGATACACCAGGTTTAACCCGTGAAATTAAAATGGACATCAAAGTAATTGAAAGTAAGGTTGCACTAATTGAGAAAGAGCAAGACGCTGTAAATGAAATGATTGCTAAAAGCTTAAACTAAAAGTAAATCAATAAAAATGAACTATATCAACAATCTTGCTTGTTATAGTTCATTTTTATTATCTTTTATCATCGTTATTGTTGTATAATATCCGTGTTTATCGTATAATGCAATTGTTGGGGTAGGATCTCCAGAGTTATTGTCCAACGGAACGGAATGTGAACGTTGGAAGGAAGCTTTTGCGCTGCTTTGGTTTTCCGCATTCACCATGAACGGAAACGTCAATGTGTTCCCTGACAAATTTTTACAAGGGAGTGGATTGATGATGTCGACGTTATCTTTTACTGGACCACGGTTTACAACTAAGAACCTAACCTTAGCAGCAATGTTGATTGCTTTACAGGTTATATTAGAAAAACTTTCAATCGGTGATCCATCAGTATTAAAATTTAGTTTTGGTTTTGTTGCAACCGCCCTTCTTGGGTATTGCCTCGGCCCGTGGATTAGTGCTTGGGCAATGGTTGTTGCTGATATCATTAGCAATACTATTCTTAGTTCTGGTAGTCTATTTTTCCCCGGTTTTACTCTTTCGGCTTTTATTTCTGGATTAATCGCTGGTATGTTTTTATACCAACAACGTATTAGCTGGCAACGAGTATTAGTATATGAGTTCTTTCAAATTTTACTAACAAATGTAATTGGAACAACTCTCTGGCTTTATCTCATGAGTTTAAGTTCTAGTAGTAGCAACCATACTTTTATGGCCCTATTATTTATTCGTATCCCGAAAGAACTTATTACTTGGCCGCTTGAAACACTGATTGTGCTAATCATTCTTCGCCAAATATCACGAATGAATTTAATACCGAAGAACCACGCTTAGAAAGAATGAAGCCGCCTGACAATTGTTGGTTTTTTAACATTACTAAACATAACAATTAAAACAAACCAACATAAGCTAAGATAAAATAATTTAAATAAGGTATTGCATTTTAAATGAATTAGGTTAAAATACAATTAACAAAATAAAAAAGCGATGAGAAAGAAGAGTAGCTAGTTATATTCGTTCAGTGAACTGATGATAGTGAGAAATCAGTCGACCCTATGCTAGTGAATAACCCTTTCGCGAGTGCTGCTAACCCAAATGAGTTTACTTAGAGTAGGCTTAGCCGGAACCGGTCCGTTATCTTGCCGGCGGAGCATTGTGTGCTCTTGAGGAGGTCTAGTATTACTAGACAATTTGGGTGGTACCGCGGAATAAAGCCTTTCGTCCCTTAATTTTAAGGGATGGAGGGCTTTTTTAGTTCATTCCTAAATCTAAATTTTAAGGAGTGCTTATTATGGACTTAACTATTCCAAAGGACTATGATCCACGTCTTTCTATTCGGGAAACTGAAACTGCTATTCGTTACATTCGGGAAACATTCCAAGATGAATTCGGTAAAGAACTCAACCTTCAACGAATGTCTGCCCCGATGTTTGTTGAAAAAAGCACTGGGCTAAACGATAACTTAAACGGGGTTGAACAACCGGTATCATTTGAAATGAAGGACATGCCGGAAGAAACTGTTGAAGTTGTTCATTCCCTTGCTAAATGGAAACGCCTCGCCCTCAAACGGTACGGCTTTGGAATGCACGAAGGTCTTTATACTAACATGAACGCAATTCGTAAAGAAGAAGATCTTGATAACTTCCATTCGATTTATGTTGATCAATGGGACTGGGAAAAGGTCATTGCCAAGGATGAACGAACAGAAGAAACGCTAAAAGATACAGTTCGGACAATCTTCAAGGTTATCAAGCATATGGAACATGAAGTTTGGTACAAGTTCCCACAAGCTGTCTACCACCTTCCAGACGAAATTCATTTTGTAACTACTCAAGAGCTTGAAGACCGGTGGCCAGATTTAACACCAATGGAACGTGAAGATAAGATTGCTAAAGAACTTGGTGCCGTATTTGTAATGAAGATCGGTGATAAGCTAAAGCGTAGCGGTAAACCTCACGATGGCCGTGCACCCGATTATGATGATTGGAGCTTGAACGGTGATATTATTTTTTGGTATGAACCATTACAACGGCGGATTGAAATCTCAAGCATGGGAATCCGGGTTAGTCCAGAATCAATGAAATACCAACTTAAACAAGCTGACGCAACTGATCGTGAAAAATTACCATTCCATAAAATGTTGCTCAACGGCGAATTACCATATACAATTGGTGGAGGAATTGGTCAATCACGGCTCTGCATGCTCCTACTTGGCAAAGCACATGTTGGGGAAGTGCAAGCAAGTATTTGGCCAGAAGATATGATTAAGAAGTGTGAAGAAAACCACATTCAAATTTTATAATTTTAAGGAGAGTATAAAAGTGGAAACTATTACAATTAGTGAAGCTCCTCAACATGTTGGGGAAACCGTTAAAATCGGTGTTTGGTTAACTGATAAGCGTTCAAGCGGTAAGATTGCCTTCTTGCAACTCCGTGATGGAACTGGCTTTTTCCAAGGAATTATCCGAAAGAATGATGTTTCAGAAGAAAAGTTTGATTCCGCTAAGCATGATCTTCACCAAGAAACTAGTTTTTGGGTAACTGGTGAAATTGCTGAAGATAAGCGTTCCAAATTTGGGTATGAAATTCATATTAAGGATTTTGATATCGTTGGCAAAAGCGAAGAATACCCCATCGGTAACAAAGAACATGGTATCGACTTCTTGCTTGATAACCGTCATTTATGGTTACGTTCGCGTAAGCCATGGGCACTAATGCGGATTCGGAGCCGCGTTAAGCTTGCAACAATGGAATTTTTTGACAAGCATGGTTTCACCCAGTTCGATGCACCAATTTTAACGGGAAGTGCTCCAGAAGGAACTACTGAATTATTTGAAACAGACTACTTTGACCGATCAGCTTACCTTTCACAATCTGGTCAACTATATGGAGAAGCCGGAGCCCTAGCACTTGGCCGTATTTATACCATGGGACCAACATTCCGTGCTGAAAAGTCAAAGACTCGTCGTCACTTAATGGAATTCTGGATGATTGAACCAGAAATGGCGTGGATGCATGAAGAAGAAAGTGAAGAAATTCAAGAACAATACATTGCCTACCTAATTCAAGATTTGATTGACCATTGTGCAACCGAATTGGAAATGGTTGGCCGTAGTGTTGAAAGCTTAAAGCCGTTTACTGAATTACCTTATCCACGAATCACCTACAAGGAAGCAATTGAAATGCTTAAGGAAGGCGGCTTTGATATTGAATATGGTGCAGACTTTGGTTCTCCAGAAGAAACTTACTTAGCTGACCAATTCAAGAAGCCTGTCTTTATCAAGAACTATCCAAAAGAAATTAAAGCATTCTACATGCCAACTGATCCTGAAGATGATCGCCAAGTTATCTGTGCTGACTTATTAGCACCAGAAGGTTACGGTGAGATTATTGGTGGTTCCGAACGTTCTTACGATTATGAATACATCACAAGTAAGTTAGAAGAAAACGGCTTAAGTAAAGAAAACTATGGTTGGTACGACGACTTACGGAAGTATGGTTCAGTACCTCACTCTGGTTTTGGAATGGGTCTTGAGCGGTTCCTTGCCTGGATCACTCTTCAAGATCACATTCGGGAAAACATCCCATTCCCACGGATGCTTAACCGGTTGAACCCATAATTAAAAAAGATGAAACTAGAAAATTTACTTTTCTTGGTTTCATCTTTTTATTTTCAGAAATTTAAAAGTGCGAAATTAGCGTCTCTTCTAGCCTCAATCTTTAGGAGCCTATTTATCCGCAATGAAGTCTAACAATCGATACATTACCTGTTTATTCTCCGCTGGAACACCATGCGCAATAATCTCCGAACCCGTTTGATGAAGATCATTATGGTCCAACGGATATTGATCATCATTAACTGCAATCTCACGCACATTATCTGCCTCAGGTTCAAAATGAAATTGAAGCCCGATAACATTATCGTGGAGTATAAAACCTTGATTTTTTACCAAATCACTACTAAACAGCAACTCTGCTTCATCGGGAACTTCAAACATTTCTTCATGCCAGTGCAATGCAGTTAACTTCGGCGGAATATTAGGAATAACGTTACTCTGAAGGTATACCGGAGCCCATCCCACTTCTTTATGGGGCGCTTTTTTGATGACATAGCCAAGCGTTTTAGCAATTTGCTGGGCACCATAACATGCACCAAAAATCGGCTTATGATCTTCTAACAATTGCCGAATTAAAACCCGCTCTTGCTTAATCCAATCCATGTTATCATTAGGGCTCATTGGACCGCCAAGAATAACTAACATGTCAGTCTGATCACTAGTTGGCAAGTTACCAAACTGATATGGGTGATAGATATACATTTCATGGCCATGTTCTTGTGACCATTGTTGAATTGAACCCGGTCCCTCATTAGGCGTATGTTGTAAAACATTGATTCTCATCGAATATCCTTTCCATCAACGGCAATATTATACTAGGTATCGCCTGCAAGTACCTAAGATATTATTGTTATAACATCAAATCATGAGCTTAACAATAATTTTTATTCCCAATATTCTTCATATTTTCGTGATGCTCCGGTTGCAGCATCAACGTCTGCTTCACCATTATCTTCACGGCGAAAAATAAAAACTGGCTCTTCTGTCTCTTGCTGATAATCAACAGTAACAACTAGTCCTGAGAAGAACCAAGCATCCGCAAAGTTAACATGGTAATTAATACCATCTTTTGTTATGACGATTGTTGCCTCATCGAGCGTCGATTCAGGTTCATACCCTTGCTTAGGACCATGTTTAACATTGTGTGGTTGAATTGTTTTACCATAAAGCTTTATTCCGTCTCCACTAACCAGGTTATATTTTTGTTGGAACCATTTGCTAGCAGTATCAGTAATAATTAATTGCACTTCAATCACTCCTTGGATGATTCTTGCAATAGATTGATCTAAAAAATCTCTAAGATGTTTAATTATTCTACCACACCCTAATAACTAAATAACAATGATATATATATTCTCGACATCTATTTTCCCCGCTTTGAACACATAAGTAATTTTTGCTGGTAGCTTTCTTTTCGATTTAATTGGCTAAGCATTACTGCTGCAACATCTGCACGATTCGTACGCGGTGCTCCTGGCATTTTATAACCGGAAGCTGCATTTCTAACCAGTGGATGTTCAGTCTTAGGACCATCGAAAAGTGGACCCGGATAAATTAACGTCCAGTTTAAGTTTGAGGCGATTAAATGGCGTTCTCCTTTCTCATGATCAGCCTGATTCCCCTTCAAAAATGTTTGAACCCCGATTTTATATGGATAAGTTACATTTCTGATAGTTTCACCAGTTCCCAAACTTGATAAAATAATAATCCGTGATACATCAGCTAGTCTCATTATCTTAATTAATCGCGGTATAAAACTAGCAAATAAATCAGCGGAACTATCCTTAATTGGATTTCCCAGGGCAACTAATACTGCATCGCAAGACAGCATTGCCTGCTGAAGCTTTGTTGTCTCCTCAAGTGTCCCTTGAATTATCGTTAATTTTTCTTGTGAATTTAATTTTTCAGGAGAACGCACATATGCTACCACTTCATGTCCCTCTGATAGCGCTTGCCGAACTAATTCCTGTCCCGTTCGTCCAGTTGCTCCAAGAATAAATAGTTTCATTAGTTGCTACCTTCTTTCTTATTATCCTTCTTAAATTGAGCGGTAATTATTAGAATTAATCCTGTAATTATCGTATAGATTAGTCCCATCACTACAGAGTTTGCAGGTCCATGGTTAAAGTACATAATGCTTTTTACTCCCCTATACATGTAAGACATCGGGAGCCAATCAGCTAATGTACTATAAAAACCATTTAACGATTCAGGAACTGCAGTTAATAATGGCGCTGCAAAGAATAGCAGTAACATAAAAACTGGAATTGAAATTATCCCAACCCATGATTCTACTCCATTAATAAAGATAATGAAGGCAAAAGCACATAGCGACATAAATAGTCCCAGTTCAGTAAAGTTAGGAATATTGACATCTAAAATCCAATATTGTAATGCGAGAACTCCATAACCGATCACTAAAGCTGATATCCCAGCAGCTATTAGTTGAACAAACAAAGCTGAAAATTTTTCTTTAAGCGATTTAAATCGAATTTTTGAGAATGCAAATCCTAAAAGCATTGACGTTCCTAGGCTTCCAAGCCATACCGATTGAAAGAAATGTGCGCCACCATTTGCCAAATCGCCAGTTTTATTAACCTTTTCTTTTTTTTATGGTTAATGGATTAGATAAATTCAATGCCATTGTTGCTGGAATTGATGTTGACCTATTCGCTACGTTTTGTAGTAAGTTAGTGCTGAGTTTATTGTTTAATTGAGTTGTCATCTGCGTCAATGCAGTATTGACTTGGGTTGTAACAGTTGTTCCCATTCCCTGATTAATAATAATCTTTAATTCTGCTTTTTGTGCATTAGGTGCTGTTAAGCTTTGAAGTTTTTCTGAAAAATCTTTAGGGATAACAATTGCCCCATAATATTTTTCTCGATTCATATCTTTTAATAGCTTTTTTTCAGAGTCAAACACTGTCCATTTAATACTCATTGCTGAAGAGTTTGAAGAACTAGTTGTTTCTGTTATTTGTTTCGCCAAATTTTCCCCAGTTACTCCGCGATCTTCATTTACAATAGCGATTGGCAAATCGTTAACTTTAACATGAGTTGAAGGTATTGCAGTAATTGAAAAGTAGGCTCCGATAAATAAAGCTACTATAATTGGCAACCATAAAAATTTGTTTTTTAATAGTTTTAACATAGCAATCTCCTCTTATTTCTAATAATATCGTCATTATAAAAAAGAGGGTGTTATACTAGAACTACAAAAAGCTACAAGGTGTTGTATTTTTATGAAAAAATCTAAAACTGAGAAAAAAATTCAAGATGCCTTACTATTACTTTTAAAAACGGAAAGTATTAACCACATCACCATGAGCCAGATTGCTCAAAAAGCTAATCTTAATCGTGTCACTCTCTATCGACACTACAACGATAAATGGGACATTTTAGAGAATATAGAACAAGAATTTCTTCATAAGTTAGACACTCCGCATGCAAAAATGATCACTAATCTTCAGCTAACTACTCAGTCTTTACATCCTCATCCTAATTTAAGAGCACTAACAAGCTTCTTTAAGGTCTTTCAAGATAATTTTCCTCTTTTGCAAGTTCTTATGGGCCCAAATGCCAACTTAGGCTTTACTAATAAATTAATGACTTATTTAATCAACTTAGAAGAAAAATCACATCCTTACATCCCGGTTAGTATCCAGAAATTGAATCCAGATATGTTTTCTTACTATAGTATTTCCTCTTTGATCGGAATAATTCAGTTTTGGCGAAAAAATCAAAATTACTCACCATCACAAATGGCAGAATTTTTCTTTAAAATTCGTATCGGTGCTATTAAAGAATTCCAAAACAAATGAAGATAAGGCCAAGTGTTCTGATAAAAAGAAAAAACTCGGGACTGTTAAAATCACCAAGTTTTTTTCTTATAGCATCCTCTAATAAAACTTCCCAAAACTTTTATTTTTCGTCATCTTGAACCATCTTTAAGCTGGAGCCAAAGATTTGTTCAATCGTAACCGGATCACGGTGGTCAAAGAATTGGCTTTCGTTCTTGTTAAGACCAGCTATCTTTTTCATATCATCATTGGAAAGTTCAAAATCAAAGACATCGATATTTTCTTCCATCCGGTTCTTGTGGACTGACTTTGGAATGACAGTAATACCCCGTTGTAAAAGCCAGCGAAGAATTACTTGACCATTGCTCTTGCCATACTTGGCAGCAATTTCCGCAATTGTTTCGTTGGTAAAGATATCATGCTTACCTTCCGCAAATGGTGCCCATGCTTCAACACGAATATCTTCACTTTGCGCAAATTTAACCTCTTGATCTTGCTGGTACCAAGGGTTAACTTCAATTTGGTTGACCGCTGGCTTAACAGGCATTGTTAATTCAAGATCCTTTAGTTGGTCAGCGTAGAAGTTCGATACACCGATTGCGCGAATCTTACCTTCTTTCTGTGCTTCTTGTAACGCTCGCCAAGCCCCCATTGTATCGCCATATGGTTGGTGGAGAAGGTAAAGATCCATGTAATCAAGGCCAAGTTTTTGCAGTGAAGCGTCAATCCCTGCTTTAGCTCGCTTATAGTTAAAATCAGACACCCATAACTTGGAAGTTACAAAAACATCTTCACGGTTTACACTACTATTCTTAATTGCCTTTCCAACTGCTTCTTCGTTTTGGTAAGCAGCAGCAGTATCAATTAAACGATAGCCGACTTCAAGAGCATCGGTAACTGCTTGTTCAGCTTGACTTAAGTCTGGAACTTGGAATACTCCAAATCCAAGGGTTGGCATTTCTACTCCGTTATTTAATTTTACTGTTGGTACATTTGTCATAAAATCATTCTTCCTTCCTGTAATTAATTGTTGTCTATATATTAATTGCTAATTTACAAATTGAAAATTACTATCTTTACATGGTAGTATACAATCAGCGCATACTATTAAGGAGTGGTCTAATGATCGACAATTACTTGCTTGAAGAATTAGTGACCTTTGCCAGTGAAAAAACACTTGCTAAAACCGCTGAAAAACTTAACGTTACCCAACCAACCGTTACCCGGGGGATGCAAAAATTAGAAGACGAGCTTGGAATTCAATTATTTGACCGCCAACCTAACCGCATCATCCTTACTGATACCGGAAAATTAGCTGCTGAAAAAGCTACTGAAGTTCTCGCCGTCAACCGCAACTTTGTTCAACAGCTTCAAAATTATGCTGCTCGACAATCAGTAATTAAAATTGCATCAATTGCTCCAGGCCCATTAATTCTGCTTCGCGTAAAAAGTGCAGCTTTCTCTACACAAATTTTGATTGACGAGAAGTTTATTACCCCTGACCAAATCACCACTTCACTTTTAAATAATGAAAATTCAATAATTATCAGCGACCAAGAGATTCAAACTGATCAAATTGAATCGCGTTATTTAGGGACCGAAAATCTCTATGTTAATCTTGATAAATTTATGTACCTTGCTAATTCGCAACAGGTTTCTTTCAAGGACCTAGCCGGCTTAAGCTTTGTCGTTTTGAACGATATCGGACCATGGAAAGAAATCATCCAAAAATATATTCCAAATGCTAAATTTTTATATCAAGAAGAATGGGCTGCACTTACTGAAATCACAAAATATTCTAGTTTCCCATACTTTAGCACTAATATAACAACAGCTAATCCACAACAACGTACTTCAAACGATGATCGAGTCAGACTCCCGATTACCGATGAAGCTGCGACAATGACGTTTTATGCTAATTACCTTAAGAAACAAAGAAATTCTTTAACGCCCCTACTTAATGAAATTAATCAAAATTGGCCTAATTTAAGTTAAATTATAGGCGTTTAACTTGTTTCACTGAAAATCCCTATTTAAAATATTAATAAAAAATGAATCATGGTGAAGAAAATGACGAAAAAATTACTACTTCTTTCTACCGGGGGAACAATTGCTTCCGTCGTATCCGATGAAGGGTTAGCTCCCGGTGAATCCGGTGAAGAATTAATCAAAATGCTTGGCCGGCTGCAATATGATGTTACTGTTCGTGACATTTTAGAACTAGACTCATCAAATATTCAACCTGAAGAATGGAAAATTATCGCTGAAGCAGTTTATGAACATCGGAATGACTATGATGGCATTGTTGTTTCACATGGAACAGATACAATGGCATACACTGCCTCCATGCTTACGTTTATGTTACAGCATATCAACCTGCCCGTAGTTTTAACCGGTAGTCAAGTGCCGATGAACGTCCTCCTCAGCGATGCCCCTGATAACCTCCGACTCGCCTTTACCGCTGCCGCTAATTGTGCTCCTGGAGTTTATATTGCATTCAACCGTAAAGTAATGCGTGGTTGCCGAAGCGTCAAAGTTAGGACTACTGCCTTTGATGCGTTTGAAAGCGTTAATGTTCCGCCAGTTGCTGAAGTTACCTCGGATGGTTTTTCAGTTAAGGACCACCGCTTGCCACAACCAGGAGAATGTCAATTAAACACGAAGATTGATACCCATGTATCATTAGTTAAACTCTTTCCGGGCTTCGATCCCGTTCTCTTACATGCAATGGCGAAGAACGGCTGTCACGGGATTGTTATTGAAGCTTATGGTCTCGGTGGGATGACTTCGATTCGTCGTAACATGGTCGCAGCTGTTGGTGAATTGATTCGGAATGGAATTCCCATCATTACCACCAGTCAATGTTTGTATGAACGGAGCGACTTAACGAAGTACGAAGTCGGGCGGCTTGCGTTATTAGAAGGAGCTATTAGCGCTCGTGACATGACTTCTGAAAGTGCCATCACTAAGCTAATGTGGGGGCTTGGTCAAGGAATGGATATCAAAGCTATTACTAAATTCTTTAATACTGATGTCGCTGGTGAAGTGACACTCGACTAATTTACACAATAAAAAAATCCTCTAGTGCTCAACCGTGAGCTGCTAGAGGATTTCTTATTAAGTTTATCAAAATTAGTTTTGCTTAATCTTCCCACTAATAACATCGCTATAAATCGGGGTTGGCAGACCAAAGCCACCACAAACAGGAATTAATTCCCCAGTAATGTTACGTGACTCATCACTTGCAAGGAACGCAACTGCATCTGCAATATCTTCAGGTTCAACAAAGCGGCCAAGCGGAACATTATTCAAGAATGTTTCCGTGAAGTCCTTAGATAACTTCTTAATCGCATCGGTATCAACCATTCCTGGCAAGACGGCATTACAACGGATCTGTTGACGAGCATATTGAACGGCAATATTCCGTGTTAATGAATCAATAGCCGCCTTTGATGTTGTATAAGCTAACCGTGAAACATCTGGCGTTGTTCCTGCTACTGACGAAATATTAACGATGCTTCCACCAGTTTTCTGCTTCATCATTTGTTCAACAACATAACGTGCCCCATAGTAAACACTACCAATATTTTCCTTGATAATAGCAAAGAATTTTTCAGGATCACCAGTTGTCAATGTTAAGTCATGGACAATATCAGTTGTTCCAAAATTATTAACTAAGACATCAATTCGCCCAGCATCCTTAACTACTTCGTCAACCATTGGTTTATATGAGCTAAAATCAATTGCATTATAAACTACACGCCGATAGTGATCATTTTCCGCATGTAGCTTATTAGTCAGGTTAATATCCTTATCACTATCACGAACTGCCATGTAAACAGTCGCACCATCTTCAACAAACTTTTTAACAATTGCAAAACCGATACCACGGCTGCATGCTGTTACAATTGCAACTTTTCCTGTTAAATCGCTCATATCCATACCTTCCTTAATTAATAAATTTATAGTTGCCTATATTTTTATTATATTGAATTCGTTTTCAAAACTTAAGGATAATGCACTTAAAACTAAGGGCTGTGATATAAGATTCCTATATAGTTTAAAATCCTACAGCGCACATCATAAAGGGGCCCTAGTATTCGGAAAATCCGAACGCTAGGGCCCTCTTGACATTCTCTCAGTTATTTACGTTATTTGATAAAACGATTAAGAATAACCATTCCAATAATTAGTAACAAGATTGCTAAAGCATACAAGACAATTTCAACCGGTTCACCATGCGTTGCAATAAGTCCCCGTAGCAAAGCCGTGACCCCTAAGCTCATTAAAAAATTAACGGAAATATGACCATTGTGTTTAAGAGCTGAAATAATCATCGCTACAAATTCAAAGAATAAGAAGAAAATAATTACATCATCAAGGATCTTAAAATAAATGTTCGAAAGGTTCAAAGTAAATAGCTGCGTGCTAAGGTCGAACAATTCAATAAATAACACAACGCTCAAACAGATACCTAATAAGGCCATTGCAATTATCGTCAGGAACTGAAGAAAACGACTAAATTTAACAATAAATCGATTAACTTTTTCCATTCTGCTTCTCCACCAACCTACTTAAAACCAACTGCGAATCCAGTTTACAAACCGCGTCCACCATGATTGGGCTTCTTGTTTTACAGCTTGCCCATCTTTAGAATTCAAAAACTTCTTGGCCTTATTCATCATATCGCCTGAAGAATTTTTTACATTATTAATGGTATCAGTCACATGGGAACTATAATCCTTACTAGAACTAATTGGTGCATTATTAAACTGAACCAAAGCATTAATAATTGGCTGCTCATAATTCTTAGTTTCATTGTAGATATTACGTGCTTCTAGCTTCTGATTTAACGTCGTTTGAATATCATTTTGTGTTGGCGTATTTCCCTGCTTCTTTTGCTGATTTATTTCTTTTGTCGTATCACCAACGGCAGCCATTAACTTACCAGGATACTTGCTATCGTCCTTATTAGCCTCGATAGCACCATTTGTTGCCGTCAGCATTTGATTAGCAGACTGCGTATTCTGCTCATTTAAGCTTACACCGTCTGCAGCAATTGCCTTGTACACTCCTGTCAACGCCGACTCACCCGACACCGCCCGGTTGGCACTTACAGTAATTGTCACGTCCGTTACTCCTGCCATTTGCGCAACCATGGCATACTGTTGAGCAGTTACTTTGGTAATATTATCTTCACCATTAAACTTTTTCACATTAACTTTAATTCCAGAACCCGGATCAGTGGGGACAATTGCAACTGAACTAACCATAGCAGCATTCGTTGTGGAGCCATTAGGGTTAATGTATTTTTGATAATCACTAGCAGTCGCTGTTAAGGTTGTAAAATTATCATCAACCGTCAGAACATTATCTAGCTCGCTTTTATCTGCTGCGCCCGCACCATATACAACATATGATTTATTTAATGTATGAGTCTGCGTGCTAGCCCCATTATTAGAACTACTAGCAGTCTCAGCAGCATAGACTGTTGATTGACTTAGAGGAACCGCCAATAATGACGTCATAAGTGTTGAAGCAATTAATACTTTAGTTAATTTCTTTGAACGCACTTTTTTATCTCCTTTTAACGCGAAATAAACTATTTCAATAATAAAGAAACTGTCCTCAAAATACTAGCGAATCACTAATATCTTTAGAACAGTTTAATGATTAGGCGGGGGTATTTATGCCAACACTATCACGTGAATATAATTGGTCATCTTCAACTAATCGTAATACTAAATCAGCAATCGAACTTATTGTCACATATTGACCGCCGAACGGCTCACCTTTGTGGGTAATCTTATAGCCGACTGGTCCCCGCATAAACCAACCGGGGCGAATAATTGTATAGTTAAGATCTGAAGCTTCGATTGTATCAGCTGCTTCACGATAAGGACGAAGAATTGGATTATGCTCTAAATTACCACTTGCCCCGATTGAACTTGGAATTTCATTATAAATCCCCATCGAAGTAATAAAAATCAACCGCGAAACATGATTACGTTTCATTGCGGCAATAATCCGATCTGCGTACGCTCCTAATGATCCCCGCAACGCAACAAAAATTGCATTTTGACCGGTCATTGTTCGATCAAGGTCAGCAGCATTCATTACATCACCAGCAATTACCCTTTCCTGCGGACGAGGGTCAATTTGATTTGCTGAACGGGCAAATAGCGTCAAATGATAATTAGTCTTTTTTAAGAAGTTTTGTCGAACCGCGCTCCCAAGAGTCCCAGTTGCTCCAAGAATTAAAACATTTTTCATCGCTATTCCTCCAACTGTTTCTGCGTTTCTTCTAACCACTGAATTTGCCCCTGCGTACGTGAAATTGCCCGCGTCAAGATTAAATAGTGGCCATAATTATTTTGGATGGTCTTTTCATTAGCGAAAACTGTTTGCCGACGTTGCTCCAAATAATTGAGTTCTTTCTTTAATAGTATCAACTGGCGGGCAATTAGTTGAGGAATCCGCTCATCATGCTGATCTTTAATAAAAAATAATTTTAATGAAAACAGGTCTTCATGGATTGGCAAGTCCGTTACTAACTGATCTAACCACTTATTTAAGATTTCGTGTCCTTGTGCTGTTATTGTATAGTACCGCTCTTTAGCATTATTTTTACTTTTTGAATCATAAATCCACCCATCATTAAACATCCGCTTCAACTCTGGGTAGACCTGACTATGAGATGCTTTCCAAAAATCACCAATCTCTGTCGCAAACTCAGCAGTAATCTCGCGGCCAGTAATTTGAGGATGGTTATTAATAATTCCCAAAATAATAAAAGGAAGAATTCGTTTCTTTGGCATAGTTTAATCCTCCAAACGTTAATTCTTCCCTTATTATACTAATTATTTCTTAATCCGGTGGTAATTTTCATCGAAGTAACGCCCCGCACGGATATCATCAGTAAGCCCCTCATATGGTGCTTCAGAAATTACTTCTTCGTTATTTTGACCAGCATCACCCATATAAGTGATATGAGCAAACTCTGGAACTACTAATTTAGGATATGTATCATATTTTTCACGGGCTTCATGCATCCGATCGATATGTTCATTTTGGAAAGTTACCGTAATTTCGGGATGTTGTTTTACCCATGCAGGAAAGAAAATCGTCCCATTGAGTTTCTTCTCATTAGGAACAAAGTCAAGCGCTACATCTGTCCCCGTTGGTTCAGTCCAAGCAACTTTATAAATACCTTCTGTTAACATTACGATATTTGCTTCTTGGTCTTTTACCCACCGACCTGCTACCATTCCACCGTGAATACGGTAATCAACGGTATGATCGTTCTTAGCGTACCATTCATATTCCCAACCATTATCGTAGGTATAAATAAAATGGGTTCCTAAAAAATCATCAAGGGTGGCTATAATGCCCTCTGAGTATACAGATGAAATAGAAAATTCATCTTATACTCGGAGGACTTTTTCTATGGGAAGAAAATCTAAATACTCAGCAGAGGAAAAACTCTTAATCCTCAATGAAGTTTTACGAAATGGAATCCATAAGGTAATAACTAAGTACAAGATTAGCCAAAAAACTATCAGGCGGTGGAGTCTTCTATACAAGTATCAGAGAATGTCAGGACTTCAAACAAGTCATCATAATCAAAGCTACTCTAAAGAATTTAAAAACTCATTGGTTGAACAATATCAACAA
>NZ_RDBR01000034.1 GCF_009663775.1 Lactobacillus sp. 0.1XD8-4 | reverse complement strand
AAAACACGGTTTACGATCTCAAAGGCAACTAGAACAATGGATTATCCGGTATAATGAATCTAACTTAAAGGCCTATATGCCAAGAAAGCGAGATTCAAAAATGAGTGGACGAAAGACTGACTTTGAAGAACGACTTACTATCATTGAAGAGTTAATTAAGCATGATGTGAACTACAATTGGGCAGTTGAAAAGTACCATATTAGTTACCAACAAGTTTATGGCTGGTATCAAAAGTATCGCAAAAGCGGTAATGACCCAGAATCACTTCGTGATCGCCGAGGCAAAGCTAAGCCAGAAGAGAAGTGGACGGAAGTTGACCGACTCAAGGCAGAAAATCGCTTATTAAGGGCTCAGCTAGAAAAGCAAGAGATGGAGATTGCGTTCGCAAAAAAATTAACAGAAATACGCAATCGGGAGGTGGAAAAGGACTCCGGTACCAAGCCATCAAAGAACTAAATCAAGAAAATGGATGGTCAATTAGCCAGTTGTGTAAAATAGCTGATTCTTCGCGAGATGGTTATTACAAATGGCTCAATCGAAAGCCAAGTCGATATCATAATGAGCAAGCAGAGTTACTTGAAGCGATTGTAGAGTTAGAAGAAGAACATAATTGGACGCTGGGATATTTAGCGATGACTACACAGTTAAGTTTTGAAAACCGTTTAAGCTTTACCGCTGGATTAAAACGAATAACTAATTGCATGCGTAAGCATGGAATTAGAGCAAATATTAGGAAGAAGAAGCGCAATCGAATTCAACGCCATGAAGAATACCTCAATGACAACTTATTGCAGGGACAATTCGACCGTGAAACTAAAAATGAAGTGTGGGTTACCGACACAACGGAAGTTGCCTACGGCGAACACACACTTCATAAAGTACGAGTACACGTTATTTTAGATTTATATGGTCGTTACGCTTTAAGCTACAATATTTCAGACACAGAAACTTCATCAGCAGTAATTGAAACCTTTAATCGTGCTTTTACGGTTGAACCTGATGCGCAACCAATGATCCATACTGACCGCGGATCAGCTTACTGCTCAAGTATGTTCAACGACTACTTAGCCTCTAAAAATTGTATTCATAGTATGTCATACCCCGGTCATCCTTGGGAAAACTCACCCATAGAGCGTTGGTGGAATGACTTCAAGCTAATCTGGATTAACAAACATAATCGACCTAAGACGCTAGCAGAGCTAGAACAGCTCGTCAAAGGAGCCGTTGAATACTTTAATACCAAACGCGCTTACACAAGCAAAAACGGCTTGACCGCGGAACAATTCCGCAATCAAGCCGCCTAAAATTTTTATCTATTTGATCTGTATACTTGACGGGACATAGTGCCGGTCTTAAAATATTTTTCTGTCATTTTCTATCATCCTTTCAATATTTATATTTTATGTCGTTATCGACATAAAGTCAAATAAATAAGAGGCTGAGAGAAAGCAAAATTTTTCTCAACCTCAAACTCAACTATTTTTCCCACAAAAACTTAATTAGCTCACGATTGACCTGGGCGTTATCGTGAAGTTTACTATGCTGGGCATTTTTACCATGAATTTCAATTTCTCGATATGACTTAGCCCGCTCACCCACTAAGTATTTTAATGATTTAGCAGAATTAACCGGCACGTCCTCATCAGAATGACTGCCATCGCCAACATCTCCGTAAATATTAAGAACCGCTGTATTTCGTGGAAAATCTTGTCTTAACCCTAATAATTCACGATAAGATGAGTCCATTTTATCCGGCTCACCTGTCTGAGGGTTTACAGTCGCATTAGCCGTATTACTTTGTCCAACAAGTCCATTATAATGACCAGCAATGGCAACTAAATGAGCTACTTGGGGTAACTTTTTATTATTCACATTATCATTAATGTAGTTGATTATTTCAAGATTACCCATTGAATGTCCGACAAGGTTAATTTTTTTATAATGATGTTGCTTTTCCAGGGCTAAGACGACATTTTTAACGTATTCGCCACCACGATGATATCCTTTCATATAATCATCTTGGTACGCACTTAATTTATTATCTTCTAAGTTTACCTCTACAATTGGGTTCACCGCGTTTGCAGGGATTTGGCGGTTAAAAGTGACCTTTCCTTTTTTATCCACGTTAGCACGAACAATGGTCTTAGTTACGCCCGCATCACGGGCCGCGTTAGCCATCTTTTCTTCGGCATGAGAACTGCTCCCCCATCCGTGAACGAAAATTGTTGGGGTTGGGGATTGAACATAGTGGGTCACGGCATAGACACGTTGCTTAAAACCTACCATAACAACAAAGGCAGCCACTAGTCCTAATCCGAATTTAAAATACTTTTTCATTTATTTCTCCTTTGCAAAAACATCGGTAAAGAATTGCTGAATTTTAGTAAATGGAATTTTCTTCACTTGATCGTAAAGGTCAATATGCTCACAATCATCTACAACATACATCTCTTTCGGTTCATTTGCTAGTTTATAGGCTCGTTCTGAGAATGACCGTGAATGAGCATGATCACCAACAATAAATAGTATCGGACGCGGTGTAATCTCATCAATATAAGCTAATGCTGGAAACTGCATCATTGCAAGATTAGACGTCGTAGTGAAATTACCACGAGCGTGAGCGTGGAAACCTCGAGGTACAGCGTAGAACCGATTCCATTCATTGGTAATCGGATCAGTCTCTGGTAAATCATCAACATCTGGGTAAGGTTTAGTAGGAAAGCTCGGTTTATATTCGGGAACCCCACTGGCATAATCTTCCCACCGTTGATTAGCTAATTCCGCCTTCATCTTATTTAACTGTTCTGGAGATGGCTTCATCATTCCTCGTATATCAGTAATATCATACATTGAGGCTGTAACAACGGCCTTAATTCGCGTATCAACAGCCGCTGCTGCCAAGGCAAAACCACCAGAGCCACAAATTCCAATTACACCAATCTTATTACGGTCAACGAATGGTACTTCAACTCCCAGATAATCTACCGCCGCGCTAAAGGATTCACTAAATAACTCCGGCGATGAGGAACGACGTGGTTCTCCTGCCGAATCTCCCATATTTGCCTGATCAAAAGTTAAAACAACAAAGCCACGCTGAGCAAGTTCATTACCATAGACTGCTGGACCTTGCTCCTTGACTCCGCCATATGGTGCGCCAATGATTAATGCTGGATATTCTTTATGCTCATCAAGATTCTTAGGATAGTAAAGATCACCAGCAAGCGTCAGTTTATATCGATTATTAAAAGTAACATGCTCTCGTTTAACTAATGGTGATAATGATGTAATATAACCAAATGACATTTTAATCTTCTCCAATCTGTTTAATTACCTTTGCGGGCACACCAGCAACAACTGTATTAGCTGGTACATCCTTACTAACAACCGCCCCGGCAGCTACTACCGCATTTCTACCAATGGTTACTCCAGGGAGAATAGTTGCATTAGCCCCAATCCAAGCATTTTTCTTAATTAAAACTGGTTTTAATTCAACCCCATGACGTTTAGTCGGATTAAGGGGATGATTGACGGAAAGAATTGTTACATTAGGAGCAATCAATACCTGATCCTCAAGTTCAATTCCTCCAAGATCAGTTAACATGACCCCGCTATTAATAAAAACGTGTTTACCAATTTTAAGGTTAGCACCATAATCACTTCTAATCGGCAACCTAATTTCAACGGTATTATCAATTTCGTGACCAGTAATCTCACTCATAACTTGTCTAATTTCTGTTTGGGTAGCTGGCCGATTATTTAACTGTTGTAGTAGATCCTGATTTTTTAAGGCTGTTTGAGTAATTTCACTTAGCTCATTCGCGCTTATTCTTTTCATTAGTCTTCCCTCTTTTCATCAAAATTATTGTTTATATTTTAGCCAGTTTTTATAATAATGTTAAATACTTATACTTAATGGCTAACTATACCTAAAAACTATACTAAGGAGAATACTATGGAAGTTCGTGTGCTCAGATACTTTATTGCAGTTGTCCAAGAAGGAACAATTTCTAATGCTGCTAAACACCTTCATGTCTCGCAGCCAACACTGTCCCGACAGTTGATGGACTTGGAAAGTGAACTAGGAATCACCCTTTTTGAACGAGGTCATCGGCAAATCAACTTAACTCAAGAAGGCTATTATTTATTTGAACGAGCTCAAGAGATTACCGGATTAATCGATAAAACTGAAACTGATCTACAATCACAAAAAATTATTAGCGGGACTCTCAATATTGGTGCTGGTGAAAGTAATTCCCTTCGCTCCTTAATGAACGTGATTGCTGAAATAATCAAGAAATATCCTAATATTAAAGTCAACTTAATAAGTGGTGATAGTGATTTTATCTATCATCACTTAAATCACGGAATGCTTGATTTTGGCGTAGTAATGGGACCAGAAAAACTACTTAATTACCATTCAATCATTTTACCTCAAAAGAACACATGGGGAATTTTGGCCCCTAAAGATCACCCAATTGCCAAAAAAGAAAAGGTTACTCCGAAAGATTTAATTGGTTTTCCCCTACTCACTTCAGCACAATCAAAGCAACAAGATGTCTTTCGTAACTGGGCAGGTCCATTAAACGATCAATTTAACTTTATTGGACAATATAACCTAATTTTTAACGCTCGCCTCCTTGCAGAAACTGGTGCCTGCTTAGCATTAACTTACGAAAATCTAATAAATATCAATGAGACTAACCTCGTTTTTCGCCCCCTTACTCCAAAGATTTCTGATCAAAACAACCTAATTTGGAATAAAAATATGCAGTTATCAAATGTGGCCCAGGTTTTCTTAAAACTGCTAAAAAATGAGTTAAATAATAAAACCGCTAAATCACAGTTAGAAAAATAGTGAACAGCGGTCTATTGGTTAGTCAAAATTTAGTGCATCAATCCATGCGTTGATTTGGTTAGCCCCATTCAATACCGCACCTTGATTAACCTTAGTATCATAATTATTTTCTTTAATTGCCCGTTCAACAAAGCTTTGCGACCGATCATAGTTTGTTCCACCAGAAGTAGCAAATAATCCTAAATTTTTACCATTTAGGTCCAAATGATCAATCACGGAACTAATCATCCGTGGCGGAATCGCCCACCAAATTGGGTGGCCAATCACAATATTATCGTAATTGCTAATATCAGGAAGATCATCTTTAATTTCAACCCGACTATTATGTTCATGCTGCTCAATTGATGTTCGACTGCTTGAATCATGCCAATCTAAATCAGCAGCAGTATATGGTTGGGCGGCATGAATCTCTGCAATATCAGCACCTAGCTTTTGGGCAATTTGTTCAGCAATCTTTTTAGTCGTATTTGTTGCCGAGTAGTACAATACAAGCGTCTTTGCCATTAGGAATCGCTCCTTTATTAATTACATATTATTCAACACTGTCAGTATACGACTTAAAGTTAACTTTAAGTCAATAATAAAAATGCAATTTCTAAAAAATTACGAACCGCGCTTTAATCTTCGGTTTCTGGAAAAGCTTTTGAAAATTGCATATCAGTTGAAACATATTTTTCCGTACCATCGGCAATCGCCCGATCATAGTATTCACATTTAAAATCAAGCATTTTTAAGGTCTTTTCCATTTCATGCATCTGGTCTAATAACCGTTGACGGGTAGTATAAAAAAGCTCGCGCCGTTGAACAATCGATCGGTCACCTTGAGCAATCATTTTAGTATAAGCTTGAATTTCTTTTAACGTCAGCCCTGATTTCTTTAGACATTCTACAATACGGATTGTATCAATATCGCGTTGGGTAAATTTCCGAATCCCTTGTGGAGTCTTTTCTAAATAAGGAAGGAAGTTAAGACTATCATAATAACGAATTGTTGAACTGGGCAGTCCCGTTATCTTGGAGACTTCCCCAATCGAATAAGTTTTTACAGCTGTGACCATAATTAATCTCCCCCAATATTAAATGTTTATTTAGGACTAAATTAAATTCTTTCGTCAGCATAGTGCGCAAAGTGAACAATTTTAACGTTAGCTTCCTGCAGTTTTTTCCAACTCTCAGTTAAAATTGGGTTGTCGTATAAACTTACCTGGTCATATGGGTATAAATCTCCTACAAAAGCTTCACCGCTATCTAAAACAATTGAAATTGAGCAATTGGTATGACCTGGGGTACTTAATATTTCCCCGTTTATACCACAATCTTTTAAAAACTTTCTACTTTGCGTAATTGAAAGATGTAAAACTTGGCTATCATCTATTGGTTTAAATTTACTATTAACTTGTCTTTTAAAGATATAATCAGACTGGTGAATATAGTTTACTTGAGAGTCTAATACTACTAACTTAACGCCATACTCTATTAAATTTTGCGCTATTCCCATGTGATCAGGATGATAGTGTGTTACAAATAGATAATCAATATTCTGTACTTTCAACTTACGCTCACCTAACAATCTAAAAAAATTAGGTAATAGTGCTGCCCAGTCAGTATCAATTAAGATATTTTTCTTTCTTCCTTGAATTAAATAACAGTTAGTGTTTCCGTATTTAAGCCTGATCGTTTTTTTATATTTAACCATTATCCTTTAATCACCTATCAAATTAATAAATACATTTACTACTAATTTTAATACAGGATCACCAGATTATCTCTTTTTAGAGTCACAATTCATATGATTGCTTTTTATTTACTTTTTGCATTGATTTCTAATTATTATTAGCATTTTAAATTTGTTCCTTGTGCCGTTATAGTAAAGGTGACTTACAGTTAACTAGAAAGGATGATATGGAATGGCTAAAAAACAAACTGCTGGACGCGACCAACTTGGGGATTTCGCCCCGAAATTTGCAGAATTAAATGATGATGTATTATTTGGTCAAGTTTGGGCGCGAGAAAAAGAATTAAGCCCTCGTGATCGAAGTTTTCTTACCGTAACCGCATTAATTACTAAGGGCGCTTTTGAACAACTCCCTTATCATATGCAGACTGCGAAGAACAATGGTATTACTAAAGAAGAAATTGCAGAAATGATTACCCAGCTGGCTTTCTACGTCGGCTGGCCAAATGCCTGGTCAGCCTTTAATGTCGCAAAGAAAGTTTGGGACGACTAAGGGTATTAATTGACCCGTTTTCCTGATCCTTGGTGAATCAGTAAAGTCATAAGTAATACAAGACAATAATCTAAAGACCCCCTCATGTCCGTTTTAGAAACATGAGAGGGTCTTTATTCATATTAACTAATGATCATTTTCAACTTTTAATACCTTCTTGGAAGCAGCGTTAATGTTAACTTCTTTAACGGTCTTGCCGTCTTTAACCTTAACCTCCCATACCGGTTGATCTTTCTTTTCTTGTTCTAGCTTCCACTCGATGCTGCTTCCCTTTTTAGCAGCTTTTTCCGCAATTTGACTGGCTTCGTCACGGCTGATTGTTTTATTAAGGTCAAGAGCATACTTTTTATCATCCTTATCAAGCTTTTCTGATTTTGATGAGATTACTTTGCCATCCTTAGCATTAACTTTGACCTTGTATTCATTTGTGTTATCAAAGCCCTTGATCTTGTATACATACTTGCCGTTGTCGCTTTCCAATTCCACTTCGTTAATTTGCTTATCTTTGTATTTTTGGTTAAATTGATCAATTGCTGCTTGTTGGTCAATCTTAATATCATTCTTATTAGCCAGTTTTTCGTGCTTAACCGCGGCTTCAATTCGATCGTAATCACCATGGGTAGCCATTACACCCACTGTTCCGCCAGCACCTAACAGAATTCCGCCACCGATACACGCTGTAATGAGTAATTTTTTCGTCATTTTAGGGAATTTTCGTTGCTTGTTATTTGTTGCGTTTTGTTGGTCATTTTGTCTTTTATCCATTTTTTCAGTCATTTTATATCCTTCCCTTCATAATCTCCTGTTGATGATTTTATTTTACGAAATAACGCGCTTATAAAAACCAAAAACAGGTGAAAGTATAATGAAAAAATCTTCATTTTTGTTGCGGAAGGTAAACTGTGAAGATAGTTCCCACGGGATCATTGTCATGGATGGTTATTCGCCCATGATATTTTTCAACGATCATTTTCACAATTGCAAGGCCAATTCCTGAACCAGCAATTGTATTTGAATGTGACTCATCTTCCCGATAAAAGCGGTCAAAAACTTTAGTGCGATTTTCTTTGGCAATTCCCCGACCTTGATCAGCCACATTAAAAATTATTTGACCATTACCTGTCGTTAGCTGAATATTAATCGTGGAATTAACTGGTGAATATTTAGCCGCATTTTCTAGCAAGTTATGGACTAAGCTTTGAAAGTCTCCTGTCGTCATTCGATAAAATACTTTGGGCGGTAATTTAGTAATAAATTTACGTTGATATGCGCCTTGTAAGGATTTAACCTCAGAATCAACAATCTTTGATAAATCGACTTCCGTCATGGTCTTCGTGTGATGCCCCTCTAAAATAAGCAATTCATTAACTAATTGGCTCATCCGTTGCGTTTCTTGATCAATATACTTTAATGACTTAGCAATTAATTCCGGATGTTGTTTTCCATGACGGCGAATTAAGTTTACGTGCCCCAAGATTCCGGCAATTGGCGTCTTTAATTCATGAGAGGCATTTGCAATAAATTCTTTTTCCCGTTGCATTACTTGGTATTGCCGTTCTAATAGTTGATTAAAAGATTGCGCAACTTTCTTCACTTCTAGCGGTTGTTGGGGAATCGTTAACTTCTGTAATTGATTACTTTGCGGCGTGATTGTATCGACTTCATCACTCAAATTAGTCAACGGTTTTGTCCACCGATGCGCCAATCGATGAATTGCTGGGATTGAAAATATGATTACGCCAAGACTAATTAGCATTGTAACTATCAAGAGCCAACCTGCTAATTTTATTAAATCATCAACGTTAATGGCGATTTTTACCATTCGATTATGGTGCAGTTTTTCTCGTCGAAGATAATAAACCCCATGTTGCGTTAATTGTAAATTCTTAATCGCAAAACTCCGATGATCTATTCTTTTAAAAATTTTATGTGCCTTAGGAGAAGTAAATTTTTCCTGTCCATCAAGCACTTCAATTGCATCATCATCTTGGCGTGCAACATATGCATTTAAAAAAGTTTCACGGTTTTTATTTTCCGGCCAGTCTTCTTCGATTGTTTCAATTACTTCTTCCGCCTGATCATCAGCATAACGATAAATTAAATCACTGGCTGTAATAGTAAAAAGCAGGTTAATAACCACTAAAATTGTCGCGAATAACCCTAAAAAAAGCTTCGTTAACTGCCGTGTTGCGGTTATTGGCTGAATTTTCTTCATGCTTTGGCACCTAATACATAACCGACTCCCCGAATTGTTTTGATTAAGTTACGGTGCTTGCCTAATTTATTTCGCAAAGCCCGAATATAAACATCAACGGTATTCGTCTGACCATCAAAATTATAACCCCAGATTTCATTAAGCAGCTCATCACGTGTATGCACTATCCCCGGTGCTTTAATCAAAATAGCCATTAGGGCAAATTCTTTGGGTGTCAAATGAATCTGACTGCCATCCATTAAAAATTGATGTTTCAATAAGTCTATTTCAAATGGTCCAAAGGTATAAGTGTGTTTTTCACCCTTTTCTTGTTTTAGTCGCCGTAAGGCCACACGGATTCTAGCTAACAGTTCCTCAATTTCAAACGGCTTGGTAATATAATCATCTAAGCCTTGGTCAAGGGCCATGCTGATATCAGAGGTTTGACTGCGAGCTGTAATCATAATAATTGGGATATTACTTGTTTGCCTAATCCGTCGCAGAACTGTTAACCCATCATACACCGGCAACATCCAATCTAATAAAATCAACGTTATTTTTCTGTCCTTGAAAATTTCTAATGCTTCTCGGCCATCTTTAGCCCATACAACTTCATAACCTTCAAGTTCCAACTCAGTTATCATAAAACTAGCTAAACTTTCTTCATCTTCCACCAACATAATTACAGCTTTTTCCATCCCTGCCGCCTCCTTCAACGATTCACTACCATCTCATACTACTATTTTAATTGTTTTGTAAAAAAAGCGGTAATTGAAGGTAAACAAAAAAAGTTTCATATGAAACTTTTTTAATGGTATTATTCGTTAATAAATTATTACTCCATATAGTTATGGAGGATATCATCTGAAGTAGCTTTTAATTTCAAATAATCAATGTTATTAGAAAACAGCATAATCATCCGCTTAGTCTTATAGTCAGCCACAAAGCAACTGTTATATCCGGGAATACTGCCGTTAGCACGGATAATGTCACCATCAAAGTATACCCCGCCAAAGTAGGCTACCTCTTGATCCTTTGCCTGTTGGTAAAATGAACCTATTATTTTAGGATCTTTTAAGACACCATTATACATAAACTTCCAATAATCATTGGGGGATACAAATAAGTTTCCTGCCCCAAAATCAGACGATGTGGTAACTGTTACCCGATGCCAATCAGCTGTAGGATCCATTGTCTGTGGAACCTCACGTTGGGAAACTTCAGAAAAGTCTTTGGTTTGTCGCAGATGAAGCGGCTTAGCAAAATTCTTTTGAATATAAGTATTATAACTAGAATGCGTTTGTTTTCTAATAATGGCTGCCAACAACTCATAATCGACATCCTGGTAATCCCAAGTGTGGGTATGATCATTCTTCAAATGCTTTAACATATAAGCAATTTGCTGTTTCTCTCCTCGAAGCGGTGAAAATGGTCGATCATTATTAACTAACCCACTTGTATGATTCATCAATTCACGAATCGTTATATCTTCATGACCAGCGACTTGCGGATAGTACTTATACAGCGGAGTATCCCAATCTAACTGCTTCTTTTGTTTTAATTGATAGATTGCAGTCCCTGTCATAATTTTTTGCAAGGAGGCAATCGGAAATAATTGATTAGGTTTTACTATTTGTCTTTTATCAGAAGTTTCATTGTTTTCGATGGTAATTGGCTGACCTGCTTTACCATTAACCAGCATGACACCATTAATATGATGCTCTTTTAAGTAATCTCGAAGCTGCTCTTGCGTTGTCTTATTTACAGTTTCATCAGCCTTGACTCTCGGTTGTGTTGCCATCAAAAATAATACAAAAGAACAGAGTATCAAAAACAAGTTAGCTTTTTTCATCATTATAAGTAATCCCCTTCACTTAACACGCAAGCAATATTTTTAAGACAAGCTTTTATAAATGCTGTTTATTCATCCTCTATCTAATTATATAAAATATTTTTATTTTTCTCTCCCATGAAACAAACACAATTACCTAAAATGCTATAAAGTAAACCGTCAAAAAATCAACTTTTCTTGTCAAAACCCTTTAATTTTATTCTGTTTATGTTAAAATGCTAACGTTAATAAATAAACACCGTTAAAACAGTTCGTAAATGACGAACATTAACTAAGGGAGAACCAGAATGAATAACGACATCAAAAAAGTTTTATACACTCAAGATCAGGTTGACCACCGTTTAGATGAAATGGCAACCACTCTCACTAATAAGTATCAAGATGAATTTCCTATTCTTGTTTCAGTTATGACTGGCGCGATGGTCTTTACGACAGATATCATGAGACGATTGAATTTTAAGCTCAACGTTGATTACGTCGATGTTTCAAGTTACGAAGACGGCTCTGAATCAACTGGTAAAGTTAAGCTAGTTCAAGATTTGACCCACGACATCGCAGGCCGTCCGGTTATCATCATGGAAGACATTATTGATACCGGACACACCTTAAAATATCTTGCCGACCTTCTTGCTAATCGTGGTGCCAAAAGTATTGAAATCTGCTCCTTCTTAGATAAACCTGACCGCCGTGAAGCTGATGTCGAAGCTGATTATGTTGGTTTTAAGGTTCCCAATGAATTTATCGTTGGTTATGGCTTAGACTACAATGGCTTATACCGAAACCTCCCCTTTGTCGGCATCCTTAAACGGGCTGTTTACGAAAACTAGCTTAACAATTTAACGCCCCCTGTAAGCTCACATGAACTTTCAGAGGGCGTTTATTTATATTATTATTTCTTTCTACACTATTTATTGTTAATCCTCATTTGATAGAAAAATAAGATTAACAATCCTATTACTATACATGCCAATGCACCGGGCCATAGATCTATCCGAATGATCAAAATAAGCATAGCATATAAGATTATTGCTATTCCTTCTAAAAAGACATATTTCTTATTTAAACAACTAATGAATGACATTATTCCAAAAAGAAACATGAGAGAAAACATACCTAGATTATTATACTTATAATACTCAACACTAATAAATAAAAATATTATTGTTTCAGTAATATCAAGCTTTTTTTGGAATTTCACAAAAGTCACCAACGGTACGCCGCATATCCGCCGATTCCGGCACCAGTAATAAATACTAATTGTTTATTTGTTAATTGCTGCATCCTATTTTCTCCGAAAATACATAACTTATAATTTCTAGCAACATTAGAATATCCTCTATCTGCATATTTTATCTCTAAGATAAAATATAAATATAATTAAACCAATTAAAATCAATATTACAGATAACCATAGGTCTTTATACACAATAAAAAGTAATAATCCAAAGACTATAAACAATACTGTCTGTAAATATAAAAATTTCCTACCTAGATTACTAATTAGTAAGGACACTCCACAAAAGATCCCCGATAAAATCATTCCAAAATTACGATCAAATATCAGATAAATCAAAGCAATCGTAAAAAAGAATAATGAATCTAATAAACCTTTCTTTATAATAAACTCCTCCAATATTAATGACGATATCCAATATATCCGCCAACTCCAGCACCAACAAGGGCACATCCTCCCATTGCCCATCCGCCACCAGGACGGCAAATTTTTACTCCATATTTAGCACCAGTCATTGCGCCAATAGTCGCATTTCCCCAGCGATTTCCACCGATAATAAATACTAATTGTTCATTTGTTAATTTTTGCATTCTATTCTCTCCTTGTATTCTTAATTCTTAGTGAAATCCATGCGTAGCGCCAGTAACTCCAGCCCAAGCAATAGCACCATAATGTGCACCAACAAATCCACAAGCTGGTCCACAAATAGCTGTACCGAGCCCTGCTCCAGCAGCTGTTGCACGTCCTACGCCTATAACATTCTGTGCCCATGTGTTCTTGCCACCCAAAATTTGTTTTAACTGAAAGTTATCAAGTTTATTCATAAAAATAATCTCCTTATAAATTTTTCAATTTAATCATACGATTATTCCATGAAATTTTAGAATAAGTTCCAATTTTGACAGTTATTATTCATATTTAAGTTGCTTCTCCAGATATGTTGAAATAATGATTAAATTTGTATTAGTGATTTAACTGAACTTAAATATGATATAATAGAAAATTCTTCTTTTTTATACACTCATTTTCATGATAAAACAATCGGACTCATTTTTTTGCAGAATTTGAACGCCAAACAACCATTTTTGATGATTTATGATTTTATCGATATATCCTGTTACAATAAACCACTGATAAAACAGATAGGAGAGGTTTATTCATGAAAAAACTATCAACTCAACAACTATCTTCGATTAAAGGTGGTTACGGTTATGCACTCACATTTAAATCTGTAAATAATAATACATATACTTACACCAATAAAATCATAAGCAGCTTACGACATATTTTCCATTAATTAATTTTAAGTATGAATATTTTGATTCAAATTATATCAGTAATCCAAGCTCTTGCTTTCGAACTTTTAATATTCTTATATCTGATAAAAATCAAAGTTACTAAGCGAGATACATTTCGTTTGACTATCATTTTCACTATCTTATTTCTTATGATTGGCCTAGGTTATATAGGTGCGTATCTGTCAACGATATTAGAGGGTGGCTTCTTATATTTCTATTTTAAAAATAGAACCCCTAAGCCTAAATTAATTGGTACTATCCTATTAACTTTAACCACATCAATTTTAACTGATTTCTCAACATTTACTATTGATAAAGTACTCTCACTACCAACTAGTTATATTCTATTTATTGATCCAATCTTTTACTTATTTATCTTTATTCTTTTCTACCATTACCATCCCCTAGACAAAATTGAAGACAAAAATGCAACTATTAATTTATGGATCTTATTTTATCTTTTTATTACTTTAAATATCGCGGGATTTATTATTTTTACAACTCCACGGGTAACACCAGCCTTCATTGTTATCTTTTGCTTACTAATTCTTCAATGTAGTTTTACGGTCTTTATATACCAAATTAGCAGACAAATTCAGCAAAAGAAACTCCAGCTTCAAGAAAAGAAAGACTTATTATTTCTCATTCAAAATCTAGAAGAAAATCAATCGAAGTTAAGACGATTTAAACATGATTATCAAAACTTACTAAATAGTCTCAAACTAAGTGCCATCCATGGTGATAATCAAGCCTTACTTGATAAATTAGAAAATTATTCCCGAGATAACCTTGGTAAAGATTCTCTTTGGCAATTCCAAGATACTAAAAACATTAAAGATGATGTCTTGCGGAGTATCTTTATTAGTAAATTAAATTCAATTTACCAAAAAGATGTTAAATATCATTTTGAATGTTTAACAAAAATTAATGATCTCCCAAATATCGATTTATTTGATTTAATTCGAATAATTGGGATCGCTTATGATAATGCTCTTGAAGAATGTGAGGCTTTAAAAAAGTTAGGAACATGTACTGTAGAAATCAATTCAATGCTGTATCAAAGTGCCCCTAACAAGTTAGAATTTGAAATTAAGAATACTTGTCGAAAGCAGCTTAGCACCAATAAGCTTCATCAAGAAGGAATTACAAATAAGACTAACCATGAGGGACTTGGATTAGCAACAGCTCAAAAAATAGCTAACAAATACCACAACGTATATATGGCTTACTCCTCCGATAATGGTTACTTTACATTTACAATTTCAATTGAATAGAAAGGAATACTTATGGACTACCATCTACTCGTTTGCGATGATGACCAGCTACAAGCTAAAAATATTGCCACATTATTAAAAATGTCGTCAATTATTCTGGAAGAAGACGATATACACCCTAACGTGGATCTAATTGCCACTGATGCAGCTAGTATTTTAGATTATCTAGAATCTAATCCAGACTTAACTAATATCGTTGCGTTCTTAGATATTCAATTAGACGAAAACAAACAATCTCAAGCAGGTTTAGCATTAGCTCAGCAAATTCAAAAAAAGCATCGTAACGCCCAAATTATCTTTATTACCACCCATGAAGAACTTGCTTTTCTTACCTTTCAAAGACGAATTAATCCATTAGATTATATTGTCAAGACAACTGACCAACGAAAATTGCAACGGCGATTAACAGAAACATTAGAGTTAGCAATTAGGCACCTTAACCAGTTTGAGTATATTCAAACACACACATTTAAATATAAAATTGGTACGAGAATTATAAACGTAAATTTCAATAATATTCTTTACATTACTACTACTAAGTTTCCACATAAGCTAAAAATAGTAACTATTAATGGGCAAGGAGAATTTTCCGGCAATATAAAAGATGTTGAACAGAATTATTCGTTCTTTTTTAAGGCATCACAATCAGCTCTGATCAATCCGCAAAACATCGAATCAATCAATACAAAAAGCCGAATCGTAACGTTTATCAATGGCGATAAAATCAAATTTTCTCGGAGTCGAACAAAAGAACTAAATAAAATCTATAAGGAGAAATTATAGATTAGTGGGGTATTTTTATGTATAACGCATTTAATAAATACTATGTAAGTCAAGTTGACGAAGCAGATTGTGGAGTAGCCGCACTATCCATGATTCTTCGTAAATTTGGCTCTAAAGTTTCACTTGCAACTTTAAGAAAAGCTACTAAAACAACTACTGAAGGTACAACTGCTTTAGGTATTGTCGAAGCCGCTAAAAAGTATAAGCTTAACGTTGCTGCTTATCAAGCAGATATAAATCTTTTTAGCTCTAACGAAGCTTCTTACCCTTTTATTGCACATCTCATTAAAAAGGATACCGGCTTATTACATTACTGTGTAGTCGTTAAAAACGCAAAAAATCATCTTATTATTGCAGATCCAAATCCAAACATAAAAGTTCAAAAGGTATCTAAAGAAGCTTTCTTTCAAGAATGGACCGGAATTGCAATTTTCGCTAATCCTGCTAATGATTATGAAATCATCAAAGAACAATTACCTACACTAAAGAGGTTAATCATTCCTGTCATAGAGCAGAAGAAGTTATTAATAGGCATTGTTACATCAGCATTTTTAGTAACATTTATCAATATAATAAGCTCATACTTTTTCCAAGGCTTAATTGATAGATTGATCCCTTATAAATTACTAACACCTTTAAACATAATTTGTATTGGACTACTAATAGCATATGTAGCAAATTCATTATTTAACTTTACAAGAGACTATCTATTAGCAACTCTAGGTCAAATACTATCGAAAACTATTCTTCTAGATTACATTAAGCATGTTCTTAAACTCCCCATGGAATTCTTTTCAACCAGAAAAACAGGAGATATAGTTTCAAGGTTTACTGATGCTAATAAAGTAATTGATGCTCTCGTTAATTCTATAATATCTATTTTTCTAGACACAACTATGCTATGCATTATTGGTATTACTCTGGCAATTCAAAATCTCAAGCTATTTACAATAACTTTAATTACAATCCCTGTATATCTTGTCATAATAGGTTCCTTTACCCACTCGTTCAAAGTCCTAAACCAAAAAGAAATGGAAAGTAATGCTACTGTAAGTGCATCGATTATAGAGGATATTCGTGGAATCGAAACTATTAAATCATTGAATGGTGAAAAAAGCTGTTTAACTAAAATTGAAAATGAATTTAATGATTTTTTACATAAATCATTAGCACATACTAAATTAAATAGTATTCAGCAGAGTCTTAAAGGTCTTACTCAATTAGCATTTAACCTCATAATTCTTTGGTTTGGTGCAATTCAAGTTATTAATAATCAATTTACAATAGGACAATTGATGACATATAACGCACTTCTTGTATATTTTATTACACCGCTCCAAAATATTATTAACTTACAACCTAAAATTCAGAGTGCTCAAGTGGCAAATAATCGTTTAAATGAAGTTTACATGGTACAAGACGAATTCGGAAATAAACAATTATCTCAACAAATAACTAATGGTGATATTGAGCTTAAAAATGTTAATTATAGTTATGAGTATAGTCATCCTATTCTAAAAAATATTAATTGGAAGATTACTCCTGGTACGAAAATGACAATTGTTGGTATGAGTGGTTCAGGAAAGTCTACATTAATGAAGCTCTTGGTAAATTATTTCAACCCTACAACTGGCAACATTCTTATCAATGGTTTAAATATATTAGATGTAGACAAAGCAACCTTACGCTCTTTTATTAACTATATTCCTCAAAGCCCTTATACATTTTCTGGAACAATTAAAGAAAATTTACTTTTGGGAAGTAGAGCAAATATTACTGATGTAGATATTACTAAAGCTTGTAAAATTGCGATGATTCATGATGATATTATGCATCTATCATTAGGATATGATAGTAAACTAGATGAAAATGCTACTATACTTTCTGGTGGACAAAAACAACGTCTTACAATTGCACGCGCATTATTATCTCCAGCTAAAGTCATTATTCTCGATGAATCGACAAGTGGCTTAGATATCATAACAGAGGAAAAACTTGTTAAAAATCTTATAAATCTAACTTCAAAGACTATTATCTTTATCGCTCATCGTCTCTCAATTGCGAAGATTACAAATAATATTACTGTAATTGACAACGGAGCAATCGTAGAGCAAGGAAGTCACAACCAGTTACTCAAAGAGCATGGCTTGTATTTCAATCTACTTCAGAAGTATTAATACAAACTATTACTAATCCCAATCCATCAATCAATAAATTCTATATTTACTGTAAAAGGAGCAATATTATGATCAATTTTATCTATCAATTAGTCACTAGACCTTCTATAAAGCGTCTTACAACTATTTGGCTAGTACCAATTATCTCTGTTAGTGGAACTTGGTTATTAAAATACTTCCAACATTAAAGTATTATCCTTTATTCCCCGTTTGATTATTATGAAGAATAATTTAGGTATTAGGAATACAAAAGCCTTCCGTATACTTACGATGCTAAGTGCTTTTAATTATGTATATAAAAAACGCCTGTCGCAAAGACAGACGCTAGTTTATTCTGCTAAAATGAATGGATTAACCAAACAGTTTCTTTAAAAACTTAATCAGTTTTTTCAGCTGCTTTTTTGAAAGAGGCAGCAATACAAAGAGAAAAATGCTGGTGTGCAAATTGGATCAGGTGGTTACTTATCCGAGCAGGCGGGGCATCTGAAAAGGCGCTCTTTTTTATGCTCAAATTTTCGATAGTTCTTTTACTCCTCTTTTGATATTATTAGATAAACTACGTAAGCGGAGTAACTTCATGAGATTAGATAACAATAATGGGTTAAACATTCCTTTTTTGTTCAGCATAGAATATTTTATTTATTAACGGTGTAGTTGTTTTTGATAAGGGTAGAAAGCGAGTTTTAATATGTTTAAGTACGTTTCAGATAAGGACAAAATAAAAGACTGGCCACTATGGAAGAAAATATTATATTTCATTCTAGTGGTTTTACCCCTACCAATTAAATAAAATAATAGGGTCTATTTCTATTCATTTTGCACACTATGCAGATGAACCCATAATAAGTAATAGATAAATGAAGCCTACTTTTGATATGCTGAAAGCATTATAGCCAAAATTAAAAGTTGAGGTGACCTTTATGTTTTTATTAAAGCTACATGATTTAATTAAGCATAATCATGAAAACGGCTTGTATTCCAAAGATTACAACTATTATAAAGCTAAAAATTACAGTCATAAGTCTGATGATTTTAACAGTCTATCGGATTTTGATAAAGGAAAGTTTCAAGCCCAGAATGATTATCAAAGTAGAAAGGCGTTTAAGCACTATCCTAAATTATTATTTGAATTTTTAAATTTTATTTTTATACATAAGATGCAGGAAATCGTAGATTTTATAAATGGATATAACTATGAAATGAGAAGACTGCAAAAAATAGATAAAAATTAGATTAGCTAATTATTTATCCAAACTAGTAGCGGGGTGTCTGCAAGGTCACTATTCACTTCTGCGATGTCAAAAAGGAGTTAAACAATGACTAAACCTCATAAAGATTCCCAATATAATATAAACTCAATTAAAAATGACCTTTGTGGATATACCTTTGCATTATTTATTATGCTAGGCGGGATTGTTTCTGGGGATAGCATTCCTTGGGAATGGCTAAAAGAAGTAATTCACTTTTGCTTCATAGTAACTTTATTTGAGGAAATGTGTTCACTGTATAGGTATATCAAACTTAAGAAACAGTTATCTCATTGAACTCTATAGGGTCCATTCTATTAAATAGCCCCTAAAGAATATTGTTAAACTAAGAGACTTATGTCACAGCTCCTTTTAATTTTCTCTATACCCACGCTTCCCTCCTTTATTACTTTACACTCAATAGCATTAAAACATCCCCAATTTAAACTTGATTAACCGTGAAGATACTAACCCAAAGCGAATATTAAATGTCTCCATTCACGCTTTAATCTTGGCTTTAAATTACTGAAAGCGCTATAGTAAAGTTAGTACAGAATTATCTGTTTATCTGTAATGTGGGGAGGTGTCATTTTGCAAGAACTTGACTGGTGTTTGCGAATGCTTTTAGCTGCCTTTTGTGGTGGAATTATCGGATTTGAACGGAAAAGCAAGGCTAAGAACGCGGGAATTAGGACTCATTCGTTAATCGCTCTTGGAGCTGCCCTCGTAATGATTGTTTCCAAATACGGCTTCTTTGATCTACTCAGAATCACCCATAGTAACTGGGCTGTTGACCCCTCTCGTATTGCCGCCCAAGTTGTTAGCGGGATCGGTTTTCTAGGGGCAGGGACGATTATTAACCGCCATGATCAGATTATTGATGGTTTAACAACTGCCGCCGGAATTTGGGTGACTGGTGCCATTGGTCTTGCTTACGGAAGCGGCCTGTATAGTATTGGGATTATTGGCACTGCCTGTGTTTTGTTAGCTGAAGTTTTAGGTAAATATATTGATCAATTTGCTCTTCACCAAGGAAAAGGCTTTTCCTGTTTTGTCCTCCTAGACGGAAATACTGACCAACTTCACGATATTATTGAACAATTAAATCATCGCTATTTTAAGACCCCATTAAGATACACCATTTACAGTTATGAAAACGGAAAAGTTACCTGCCGTATTTTTGGCGAACTACGATCCAAAATCCGAGCAGAAGATATTTTCGATTACCTCATTAGAATGGATAATATAAAAAATGTCGAATTAGAATAGCAAAAAGAAATCAGGTAGCATCACATTGCCACCTGATTTTTTGTTACCTTATTTTAACCCTGCCTGTTTCAAAACCAATATCATAAATCCATTAAAGTACGACAACATGCTTCCCGCTAAACTTACCTGACTCTAGGTTAGCTTGAGCTTCACCAACTTCCGTTAAGCCATGGTACACCTTCGCAATCGGCACAGTTAACTTATGCTCTTCAATCAGTTGGAGAATTTGGTTAAAGTATTTAGTTGGCAAATCCTTCGCTTCACCAGCATAACTAGTCAAGAAGATCCCCGTTGGAATCATAAATGGCGAGAAGTTATCCAGCGTCCACTTGCCACCGAGGGCACCAGTAAAGCAAGTGTAGCCCCCTTCTTTGACTAAGCTCATATCTTGGAAAAGGGTTGAAAAGCCAACTAGTTCAAGAACCTTATCAACTTTAGCTGGGGCAATCTTCTTAACTTCTTCAACGAAAGCCGAATTATCTAAGAGTGGATAATCGATTCCCAGATCTTTCATCGTGGCAAGCTTTTTTTCATTACGGGTCGTTGCAATCACTTTTGCACCCAGATGATGTGCTAACACCGAAGCCATCAAGCCAACCGTGGAACTGCCGCCCCGCACCAAGAGGACGTCATCTTTTTTAATATGCAATCCTTGGCTAATGGAACCATAAGCTGTTTGGAGCATTTCTGGTAAAGCACCAATAATTGACCAGTCCAAGTTACTTTCAAAGGGGATTAAGTTCTTTTCCTTAATTAACATGTATTCGGCATAGGAACCGTCAATGGCGCGACCCATGCCACCCATCATTGTGGCAACCTTTTGGCCGACTTTGAAAGAAGAACCTGGATTTACCTTGTCAATCACGCCAACACCCTCAATTCCCAGAATGCGGGGATACTTAAAGTCAGAGGATGATTCACCTTTACGACTTGTTACCTCAGATTCATTAACTCCAAAGGCCTTTACCTTGATAAGGGCATAGCCGGGCTTTAATTCAGGAATTTCAACAGTTGTTGGTACTAATTCACTAGCTTTACATGGTTGGGTTAGTTTGATTGCCTTCATTTTCATCATTTTAATAACCTCTTTTCATTCGATATTATGACTATAGTCTATGACGTAAGGTTACAGTCAAACATATTTATCAAAAAATATCGATTCACATTAGTTTAGGCTAGTAAAATGATTCGGTTTATAATTAGGAAAATAACCAAGGAGCGTTATGATGACGATTGAAGAAGAAACTTTTGAAAAACAACGACCAATTTTTAGCAAGCTAGTGGGCGCAGGCTTTGTTCAGCAGCAATCCACTTACCAACTCGAGCAAGACTTCATGAACGGACAATTTCACGCAATCATCAGAATTAATCATGATGCGAAAGTAAGTGGGTCTGTGATCGATAATAGTACTGGCGACGAATATATGCCATTACGGGCGATTCACTGTGGCCCTTTCGCCGCTCAAGTCAAGGCAGCATATATAGAATTATTAAAGAGCATCGCTAGCCAATGTTTTGTTGCCGAACCCTTTCACAACAATCAAGCTAACCGCCTAGCTGACTGGATTAACCAACAGTTTCATGATCAGTCCGAGTTCGTATTTAAACGATTGCCGGACTATGCAGTTTTTCGGGAACCGCAGTCGCAAAAATGGTATGGCCTGGTAATGAATATTCCGCGGGCCCGACTAACTAATCAGCCCACCCCTAATTCTCGTGAGCGTGTGGATGTTATTGATTTTCGTTGCTCACCTCAAAAACGACCAGCATTACTAAAACAAGAAGGCATTCAGCCAGGTTATCACTTTAAGAAGGAAAATTGGCTGAATGTCACTCTCGACAATACTCTTACTGATAAAGAACTTTTTCGGTTAATAAAGGCTAGTCGGCAGATCCTAACCAAGCCGCGAGCATGGATTGTCCCTGCTAACCCAAAGTACTACGACATCATGCATGCCTTTGTTAATACCGATACTATTACTTGGAAACAATCAACTAATATTAGGATTGGCGACACTGTTTTTCTTTATGTTGCCGCCCCAATCAAAGCAATTATTTATCGGTGCCGGGTAACTGAAATCAACATCCCCTACCAATACGAAAGTTCACAATTAAAGATCCAACAGGTTATGCGCCTCCAGCTAGAAAAAGAGTATAATCATGACCAATTTACCCTCGCATTCATCAAACAGCATGGGGTCTCCTCTGTACAGGGCCCTCGCCATGTGCCAGCTGACCTACTTAGCTTTCTCGAAAAATAAGCGAGTTTGTAGCTATCATTGTTACAAACCCGCTTTTTCTAATTTTTCATATAGTGGCATTAACTCATTAATTACCGTTACGATATAGTCTTCCATCCTATCAACATGATTTTTTCCGCGGAAAGCAAATTTTCCTAGAAGAAAACTCGTTTTTTGTGCTTCCTTATTAAATTCTTTTTGGCGTTGTGGATTACTCAAATATTCAGTCACGGGCATATGGTCAGTAAACTCCATCTCATCTTTATCCCAAAGATACCAATGATCCATGGAAATTGTTTTTGCCCATTTTGGAACTTCTCTTAGCAAAGCATTATATTCGTTGGGTGTACCTCGGCGTTTTTCACTTTTGTAATGCTGAAACATCAAATAAACCTGCAGTTGCTTCTTATCTAGCATCACGCCAATACATGGGTTGCAATCTTCAAGTGCGGTTAATCGATATGATGCCCAATAATGGTCACGAAGATTCCAGCCGTTTGTCCAACTCTCAACATGAACTTTTGCAAACTTTCCCGCTGGTAATTGCTGAGCAACTGCCTGATTAACCTGTTTCCAGATATTCCAGACGTTTTTAAATTGGACCTTCAATGCGTCTACTTCTTGCGGTGAATGGGTCGCTTTAATCTTTTTAAAAGAGAATTCTGGTTGGTCAAAGATTGCAAACATTTCTTCAGTTAGTGCTGTCATTTCTAATCTCGTCCTTTTTTACTATAAAGAATAGCATAATTTTATATAATTTAATTCTCAGTAAGCGGTAGTTTTCTTAATTGCTCATATAAATAATTATATGCTACCTGCACTTCTTCAGTAGCATCATGACGCATTGAAATCGCTACTTCCAAATTTAACGCTGACTTCGGAAAAAGCATCAAGTTATAATCTCCCCTTTCGCCTAAGGCATGTTGAACGATCTTATCGGTTGTGATAGTTGTTGCCTTTTCTCTAATCGCTAATTTTGTTGCTAAGCGAATTGAGGACACCGTTGCTAATTTATTGATCCGGATACAATTATCCGCCAGAAAATGGTTCACTCGCTTTTGGAGATAAGCATTATCATTAGCTTCGACGTAATTAATATTGTTGAGCACCGTTAAATTATTTTCCGAAAACGGGCAATAAAGACGCCCTGGCTGGTAAAGAGAACACGATGGCGGAATTAACAGGGCAAGTTGGTTCAACTCGACAAACTTAATATCAAACAGCTGATTATTCCACTTGGGACCAATCAAGATATCGATATTCTTATTGATTAGATCTACTTCCCGTGGCTTAATACCATTGATAATAAAATTAAACTTAATTTGCGGGAAATGATCAATTAAGTCGGTCGTCAGATCAACAATATCCGCCTCACAAATGGACGAGTTCAAAACAATCGTTATTTCATGACTGCTGATCCGCTGAAGATTAGCTAAATTCTGGTTCATTTGGATTTGGGAATTTTGAATTTGCCTTAAATCATTGAGCACAATCCTTCCGGCATTCGTCAAGCTAATCGGCTTGTCCTGTCGATCAACTAATGTTAGCCCGTATTCTGTTTCCATTTCTTTGAGAAGCCGACTAACATACGGCTGACTTAGATATAGCTTAGCAGCCAGCTTTGTAATCGTCTCACTAGTATTAACATTTTCCAAAATTTGAATTTTCTTTTCCAAACTATTCATTCAATCACCATAACTAAATTGTAATAATTCATAGATAAACAAGTATTTTACATTCCCTATTATTAGGATAAAAATAAAAGATGTAAAGAATAAAACATACTAAATTAGTTATGGAGGCATTATTATGACTAACCGGATTACCCAAGCATTAAACATTGAAAAGCCGATCATTCAAGGTCCGATGTTTTGGCTAACGAATGCTAATTTTGTAGCAGCTGTTTCTAATGCCGGCGGGCTTGGTGTTCTCGGCATTAGTGCTGGACAATATGAACCCACAAACCATAATTCAGCACTTACCCTCGCCCACATGCGCGAACAAATCCAGCTAACTAAAAAGTTAACCGATAAACCATTTGGCTTAAACTTAGTCTTTAAAGATAACCCTGAAAAAGATCGGCATGCATTGCCCTTAATTAAGTTAATGATTGAAGAACAGGTTCCAGTAGCCGTTATTAATTCGACCCGGTACGTTGATAAGTGGTTCACCATGCTCAAAGAGAACAATATTAAAATTGTCTTCCGCCCGGCAACACCAACCAAAACCATTGTCAATGAAGCGGCTGAAAAAGGGGTCGATGTCCTGGTGGCCACGGGCTTTGATGAAGGGGGAACCATTCCGGCTAAAGCAGTTGGAACATTTTCCGCAATTCCTTATGTTGCTGACATTGTTGCTGGACGGGTGCCGGTAATGGCTGCTGGCGGTATCGTTGATGAGCGCACTACCAAGGCTGCCTTTGCCCTCGGTGCAGAAGGCATTTTTGTCGGAACCGCCTTCCTTGCAACTGAGGAATCGCCGATGGCTGACAATATCAAAGAAGCGCTTACCGAATATGACGCTTATGACGAAGTACTGTTCAACGCTGAGCCACAATTTTACCGCTCAATTCCAGGCAAACTACCGAATGAGCTTGAGCAATTAAGTAATGAAGGTGCAACCCATCAAGAAGTTTGGCAATTAGCAGGACGTTACGGTGGGATGCGGGAAGGAATGCTTCGCGGTGATCTTAATCATGGGTACGCTTCATTTGGCTTAGGGATGTCGTTTATCAAGAAAATCACGACAGTTAGTCAAGTTATCGACAAATTATATACCGGTGTTCCTGAAAACCAACGTTAAATAAAGGCCACTCAGTTTTGCGCTGAATGGCCTTTTTCTAACTTTATCCCATAACCCGTTGTCCCGCCATCCATGTTTCTTTAACGCGGACATCTTTTAATTTCTCATCTGGAACCGTAAAAATATCCGCCGTCAAGATAACAAAGTCGGCAGCTTTTCCAGGTTCTAGTGTTCCATTATCATCAAAGCCACCAATCTTAGCACCATCACGAGTGTAGCCCAGTACAGCTTGCGGAACAGTAATCGCTTCTTCGGAATTAACAACATCACCGTTTGCTGCATTCCTCGTTACCGCCGCATAAATACTATAAAACGGACTATCAGGTTCTGCCCACGGGGTGCACGGCGCATCTGAACTTAGGCCAAGGATAGCTTTAGAATTTAACATTGTTTTAACCCGGTAAGCTAGTTTAAATTGTGCCGGTGAAAGATAGTGACGATAGGATTCATCTTCCGCAAAGAAAAAGATTGGTTGGGTAACTAAAGCATAGTTCATTTTGCTCTTAGCAATTTCTGCAAACATTTGATCAGTCATTAAAGATGCATGTTCAATCCGCACTGATGGCATTGTTGTCAGCCACGGTTCAAGATCCTTAGTTACATCAATAACGGTTTGAATGGCTTTATCACCCATGGCATGTACAGCTAGTTGCAGTTTGTTCTGCCGTGCCATTTCAACTGCCCGTTGGAGTTTTTCTGTTGATGTTAAACTAACTCCCATTTTCCCTGATGGATATGGGTCATAGTTGTATGCTGTCTCACCAGAAATACTCCCGTCCATAAATACCTTAATTCCCGCAACGCGGAGTTTTTCATCCCCGCTTGGTTGTAAGCCAACCTGCGGATCAATTTCATCAAAAACATAGTAAATCGAAGCTTTCGGTGCAAAACCTTGCTTGACCGCATCTTGATATAACCGCAAAGACGTATATGGCTTCATCCGACCCATCATTTCACCAATTGCAACAATTCCTTCTTTAAGATAGTGTTCGGAACTATTAACCATATTAGTAACGTCATTTTCATAGCTCTGAGCTGACTTAGCACGAATAAGTAATTGCGATGCCGCAACCTCACGCATAAATCCGGTTGGTCGTCCATCGGCAAACCGTTCAATCTTTCCGCCAACTGGATCAGGCGTATCCGCATCGATACCCGCCAGTTCCAGCGCCTTAGAATTACCAACTGAAGAATGGCAATCAGACCGATAGATAAAGATTGGCTGGGTTGTTGAAACGGCATCGAGATCATCGCGGTTAGGACTTCGGTGTTCTGCTAACTTGGTTTCGTCAAATCCCCATCCTTCAATCCAAACATCTGCGCCTTGACCATATGCCGGGGAATTACGGAGTGCTGCTTGCATTTCCTTGATGCTATTAACATTTGGCGGTGTACAGGCAACCCCATGTAAGGCATCCGCAATATATTTAGGATGAGTATGACAATCTATTAATCCTGGAAGAACCGTTTGTCCTTGAAGATCGATTACCTCACCTTCACTCGGCAAACCATTCCCGATTCGTTTAACCTTGCCATCTTCAATAATCATGCTGTTAACAAAGTGGTTTTCGTTATTACCAACAAAAATTTTACCGTTAATAAATGTTTGGGTCATAATCCTAGCTCCTTCGTATTTATATTTATTATCCTACTGCTCCCTCTACATAAATGAAACCGCTTTTAAAAAATAATAAAAAAACAATTTATAACTGTCAGTTCATTAACTAATAGTTATAAATTATCTTAAATCGATTAATTGTTATAAAGATAACCTGATGCGAGTTTTTACAGGCCAACAGCCATTAAATATTGTTAACTAAAAAAGAGCTGGTGAAAAAGTTAATTCTTTCACCGGCCCTTTTTAAGTTCCAATAATTATTTGTTATTTTACGCCTCATTTTCTGCTAAGCGTTCTTCTTCACTCTTCAGCCGGTCCTTGATATATTTGGCTGAAGTAGCGAGTTTTTCTTTTTCAACATCCGTCAAATCTAATTGGAGTTGTTCAACTACGCCATCACGCCCTACAACAGCAGGATAGGATAAGTAAGTTCCATATTCTTCGCGGTAGTTAGAAACTGGCATTTCCGTTCGTGAATCGCTCAAGACCGCATTAACTAAGCGAACAGCGGCCGTTGCGACCCCATAGTTAGTATATTTCTTTCCTTTATAAACTAAGTAACCACCTTGGCGAGCGCGTTCCTCCATATTAGCTAAGTCTAAGTTGCGTTCTTCTGCTAAATCTAAGACCCGTTTCCCAAGAACACGTACCGTTGACCATGCGGTAAATTGTGAATTCCCATGTTCACCTAAATTAAAACCAACAACTGATCGTGAATCAACATTTAATGCTTCGCCAACACACGCCCTCATCCGTGCTGAATCAAGCAGAGTACCAGTCCCCATCACGTGATTTTTAGGTAAGCCGGTATATTTTTGATACATTGAAGTAATTACGTCACATGGATTAGTAACTACAACGAGTTTGCCGTGAAAACCATTATCAACTAGTCTTTGAGCAACCAACGGCACCTGCGTTCGCGTAAACTTAAATTCGGCAAATCGATCATGGTCAGGAGTATCGACAAGTTTAGATTTTCCAAGTGCGGAAACTACTACGTCACAATCCGCAAATTGTGAATCATCGTTTACTGTTAAATTAGTGTGGAATGGTAAATTCGCCATCGCATCTCGGAGATCAAGCGCATCTGCCTTTACTTTATCTTCATTCGTATCAAATAATGCTAAATCATCCGTAAAACCACCAGCTACTAAATAATGTGCAACTGTTGCACCAACATGGCCCATTCCAACTACTGCTACTTTTCTTGTCATATAAAAAACTCCCTTTCAATTATTTTTATGTTTTCTCTTTCTTTTCTAATAAAATTTTAATCGCAATAATGTCACTATCTGCCATACCCATCACCACCTTTAATGGCATAAAATAATAAAAGCATCCCCTAGCTCCGTTATCGGAACTAAAAGGATGCCTCTTTAGCATGGTACCACCTTTCTTCACAGCATATCGCTGCCTCTCACCAACAGTTACTAATAGTAACAATTAGCAGGCACGATAATGGGTGCTACCAGTACATTCTACTAAAATTAATTTTCGAAATACAACTCACGAGGGATTCGCTTAGGGAACATTTTCTACCGACTTTCAGCAACCATCGGCTCTCTGAATCAAATGTTACCAGCTTATCTCGGTCAATGTTTTTATTTATTTCAATTGATTACTTAGTAGGTTATCACAAATTCTCATAAAATCAATAGTAAAATTAAAATTTAATTAGAATTACATTTTGCCACCATAAACAGGAAATACATCTGCATCCCCATAGTCCAATGGCTTTACCCGCCGCAACAGGTCCATATCTGCCTCAGAAATTTCAAAGTCAATCTCAGCATTTTCCTTCATGTGCTGTGGGTTAGCAGTCTTTGGTAAAACAATCATTCCTAGTTGCCAATCATACCGAATACATAATTGTGGAACAGAAACATTATACTTTTTCGCCATCTTTTCAATCACTGGATTATCTAAAGCAGCACCATGAGCAACTGGCGAATAGGCTTCAATCGCAATATCATGGTTTCGTGCAAAACTAAGCAGGTTAAATGGCGTATGGCCAATATGCGCTAATACTTGGTCAACAGCTGGAACCGTATCGCTATTCTTAATAATGTTTTCAAGATCAGACTCATTAAAGTTAGAAACACCAATTGTCCGAATCTTTCCTTCGTTAACCGCATCTTCCATTGCCCGCCAAGCAGCTAAATTGCCTTCTAAGTAGCGATTATCAGACTGGTTAACTTCTTTCCATGGTTGCGGACTATGGATAATCATCATATCGATATAGTCAAGCCCCATCTTTTCAAGCGTTTCGTCAATAGACTTTTTTGTGACATCATAATCTTTATGTTCCGCTGCAATCTTAGAAGTCACAAAAATTTGATCACGGTCAATATCAGCTGTCCGCACTCCTTCACCAACACCGCGTTCATTGCCATAAGCTTGTGCTGTATCCACGTGACGATATCCGATTTTAACTGCATTACGGACAGCTTCAGCGACTTTAGCATCGTCAATCATCCAAGTTCCGAGGGCAAACTTAGGAATTGTTACACCGCTATTTAACGTAATTGTTTCATCCAAAATCATTTATATCATCCTTTCACGACCAAAGTTTCACCTACAAAACTATTGTCGCTACTTTTGTAATGAATGTAAAATGGTAAGCCTTACAAAGCCATTATTTGCAGCTAACATACTACTGGATTACTATATTCAGCAAGTTAAAATCCATATAAAAAAGCAGTAACATAATGAAGTGCCCTACAATTGTTAGACAAGAAATCTAATGATTGTGAGGCACTTTTTTGTATGACCAAATATAAACCAGA
>NZ_RDBR01000033.1 GCF_009663775.1 Lactobacillus sp. 0.1XD8-4 | reverse complement strand
AACTCACACGGTCCAGGTGCGAGCTGCTTGATCAATCTTATTCAATTTTTCCTATCAGTACTTCTTGACGAAGAGCCCAAAAAGTACCCTCAACTCTAATCTCACCTTGAAATTAGAAGCATGGATAACGGCTGCTACCCCGTAGAGAATTTACTTTTAAACTAAGCTCATCCTCTCAATTAACTAAAGACCATCTTCATTATTTCGTTTCCTGCCATCTCTCAGCTACCATGACTCTCTGTATTGGTCGTAAAACAACTACTCATCTTTTCTAACGATATTTTAATTTACTTTTAATTATACTAACGATATTTAATCCAAAAGTCAACCTGTTGCTATGAATTTTATAAGACACAATTGTGATTATTGCATTTTTGATAGACTGAACTATAATGATGATAACAGTTATTTTTCTTTGTTAATAACTGTTATTGATTGAAGCGTTTCAGAAAAAGAGGCGAAGTTATTTATGGCACTAAGTAAGCAAGAACGTAAGGAAATGGCTCGTAAAGCCATGGAAAAGCGTGGCAGCAAGAAGCCGGATGGTTCTGGTTTTGCAAAGATTGATGCTGACGCCAAAAAACTGAGCGAATAACTTTTTTGAAGCAATTCACTTATATTTTTAAAGAGACAGTGATGTTTTTGGACACCATTGTCTCTTTTCTGTTTTAAAAGGCGCAAGGTTAAGTACGAGCCCGCGACGCGCTAACATCGTTTTAGCTTAGCCAACCGCTCTGTCGAGAAGGTTATTTCCCCCTTCGATGCTTATCACTTTATTTATTTTGGGCTTCCGTGCAGAATCGGGCGAGGCGATCCATCCCCTCCTTAATCTGGTCAAGACTTGTCGCATAGCTAAAACGAAGATATCCTTCGCCACCCTTACCAAAGTTTGAACCAGCAGTAACTGCAACCTTGGCTTCATTTGCTAATTGGTAAATCAACTTACTATCATCTTGATCGAGGAATGGCGGAATCTTAGCAAAGATATAAAAGGCACCCATTGGTTGTGTACACTTAAAGCCCATCGCTGTAAGCCGTTGATACATATAGTCACGGCGTTTAACGTATTGGGCATCCATCTCTTTAGTGGCTTTATCACCATCGCGCAACGCCACTTCTGCCGCATCCTGTACAAAGGTCGCAATGTCAGTGACAGCAAAAGCATGCACTTTAAATAAGAGGTCAGTTACTTTTGCCGGTGCACATAAGTAACCAATCCGCCAACCAGTCATTGCATAAGATTTTGATAAGCCATTAGCAAGAATTGTCTGATCTGGAATCACTTTTGCCATACTTGAATATTCGCCATCATAATTTAATTCACTGTAAATTTCATCACAAATTGCAAAGATCGGCTTGCCCTTAATCAAAGCAGCTAAATCATTCATTTCTGCCTGACTATAAGCAACCCCGGTCGGATTAGAAGGGTTAACAAAAATAACAGCCTTTACCCGTTCACCGTATTTATCCAGATATTCTTGGAGAAGGGCAGGAGTTAATTTGAATCCTGTCTTAGAGGTATCAACCTCAATTGGCGTTCCACCTGCAATCATCACATCAGGGGTATAGATAGAAAAAGTCGGTGTAGGAACAAGGATAACGTCTCCGGGGTTAGTTACTGCTGTAATTGCTGATGAAATTCCCTCCGTAACACCATTGGTGACTAGGATTTCAGTTGCCGGATCATAATGCAAGTCGTATTTCTTTGCTAACGTTGTGGAAATTGCTTGTAAAAGTCCCGCAGTTCCGCGTTGTGGCGCATAATGGGTCCGATTATGCTCAATACTTTTAATTGCTGCTGCTTTTACATTTTCTGGTGTATCAAAGTCAGGCTCCCCAATCGTGAATTTGATAATTCCGGGAATTTTTGAGACATACTGTGAAAAATCAAATACCTTTAGTGTTGGAACCTCTTTTAAGACTTTTCGCATATAATTACTCATTTCAATCATTTTTCTAAAGTCTCCTTTTAATCATTCCTTAAATTAATTATAGGCCACTTTAAAATGAAAAGCACAATACAACCTTAGACAATTGTACTGTGCTTCTATGATTTTAGTTTTCAAAGGCCTTAATCATTCGATCAAGTAATTCAATGTCAGTATCACGAGAATAAATATCCATAATCTCGTAAATTTGTGGTGCAGAGGTTGAACCAGTAAAGGCTAAGTTTAATGGGAAGTATAATCCCCGACCTTTAATACCAGTATCCTTACCAACCTCCTTAATTGCTTGACTGTAATCAAGATCGTCCCCACCATTTTCAAGCTTATCTTTTAAGCCCTTAATAACCGCTAGGACGTCATCATTAGCAAAGTCCTCATTGTCCTTTAGTAAGTCATAGTTAAATGATTGGTCAAGGACAGTGTAGTAAGACCATGCATATTGAACCACTTCAAGTAATTTATTAACATCACGCTGGTGAACCTCAATCGTCTTCTTAAGCAGGGTAGTTAATTGATCTTCTGGAATAGTTTGGAGGCGCTTAGCTTCTTCAGTTTCGCCTTCCTTAATTAGTTTCATTGTGCGATCCGTAAGTTCATCAATTGACATACTCTTGATGTATTGGGCATTCATCCAATCGAGCTTCTTTTGGTCAAAGTATGCTGGTGCCTTTGACATCCGCTTTGGATCGTATACCTTAATCAATTCATCCTTTGAATAAATTTCACGCTCACCAACTGGAGACCAACCTAAGAAAGCAATAAAGTTAAAGATTGCTTCATGAAGGTATCCATGCTTCTTGTATTCGCTGATGAACTGTAATGTATCCTTATCACGCTTACTTAACTTCTTGCGAGTCTTAGGGTTAAAAATCAATGGGATATGACAGAAAGTTGGGTGATCCCAGCCCAATGCTTCATAAATAGCAATTTGCTTTGGCGTATTTGAAATATGGTCAGCGCCCCGTAAAACATGTGTAATATCCATGGTGTGATCATCAACCACTACCGCAAAGTTATAAGTAGGCATCCCATCACTCTTCTCGATGATGAAGTCCCCACCAAGATTGTCAGAATTAAAGGAAACGTGGCCCCGCGCAATATCGTCCCATTCATAATCATGATCCTTAGGGAAATGGAAACGAATAGTTGGCTTTAAGCCTTTTGCTTCAGCAGCTTTTTGTTCTTCTTCGCTCTTACCATACCAACGGCCGTCATAGTGAGGCGGTTCATTGTTAGCCTTTTGACGTTCCCGCATCTCTGCTAATTCTTCTTCGGTTGAGTAGTCTTTGTAGGCAATTCCTTTATCTAATAATTCTTGGATGTACTTATGGTAGATACCTTCCTTGTTACGTTCACTTTGGCGGTATGGAGCGTACTTTGGATTTGGTTTGTTTGGACCTTCATCCCAGTCAATTCCTAACCAATGAAGGTTTTCTTTTTGACTAGCTTCACCATCTTCAACGTTTCGCTTAGTATCCGTATCTTCAATCCGTAATACCATCGTACCGTTAAAGTGACGCGCAAATAAATAATTAAATAATGCTGATTGAGCATTTCCAATATGTAAGAAGCCTGTCGGGCTAGGTGCATATCGAACTCTGACCTTTTGATCCATTATCTAAGACTCTCCTTTAGTAACTAATCAGGATATAATATCCCCAAATTAAAACTGACTGTTAGAATCCTCTAACAATCTTTTAAAAGGATGTCATCCCTAATAGACGGCACTCCTTTCAATGCAACAAATATAATTGTATATGAAACAACATATTTGTCAATTCATCAATCATTTTCGCATAAATAACGCCTGGTACAACAACCAGACGTTAGTTTAGTTTTAGTATTGTTCCATATAGTGTTGCCGTTCCCAATCAGAAACGTGTTGACGATAAGAAGCGTATTCTCGCGTTTTGGCTTCCATGAAGCTGTGGTACAAGTGGTCACCCATTGATCCTTTTACAACTTCATCGGCTGCTAATGACTTCAATGCATTATGCAAGGTATCAGGTAAATCACGAATATCTTTTTCTACCCGTTCTTCCTTCGTCATTGTGTAGATGTTTTCATCGACATTGTGAATTGGCGGTAAGCTGTTACGCAAGCCATCAAGGCCGGCCTCAAGGACAGCAGCAATTGCAAGGTAAGGATTAGCTGATGGATCAGCTGATCGTAATTCCAGCCGAGTTCCCATCCCCCGATCACTTGGGATCCGGACAAGCGGTGACCGGTTAGATGTTGACCAAGCAACATAAACCGGTGCTTCGTAACCAGGAACTAGTCGCTTATAAGAGTTAACAATTGGGTTGCAAATTGCTGTATAACTCCGCGCGTGTTTCATTAATCCGCCAAGAAAATGATAGGCTGTTGTAGAAAGCTGATCTTTATCATTTTCATCAAAGAATGCATTAGTACCATCTTGCTTAAATAATGACATATTAAGGTGCATTCCCGAACCATTAATTCCTGATAATGGCTTAGGCATAAATGTGGCATGGAAGCCATAGTTCTTGGCAATTGTCTTAACAACAAACTTAAATGTTTGAATGTTATCAGCCGCTTCAAGCGCATCAGAATATTTGAAATCTACTTCATGTTGTCCCGGAGCAACTTCATGGTGGGCAGCTTCAACATCAAAGCCCATCTTTTCAAGGGCTAATACAATATCGCGCCGACAGTCTTCGCCAGGATCAGCTGGTTCCATATCAAAGTAATTTTCTTTATCGTTTAAGTTTGTTGTCGGATTACCCTTTTCATCAGTCTTAAAAAGGAAGAATTCTGGCTCAGGACCGATATTAAAGTCCTTAAAGCCCATCTTGCGCATGTCTTCAAGAACACGCTTTAAGTTATTACGGGGATCACCTTCAAATGGGGTACCATCAGTCTTATAAACACTGCAAATTACGCGGGCAACCTTACCGTGCTCTGCACCCCAAGGGAATGCCAGCCAAGTAGACATATCTGGGTAGAGGTACATGTCACTTTCTTCAATTCGGACAAATCCATCGATTGAAGAACCATCGAACATAATCTTATTGTCCATTAACTTGTCAAGTTGACTAACCGGCAAGTCAACGCTCTTAATCGTTCCTAATAGGTCAGTAAACATCACCCGTAAGAAATGAATATCTTCATCCTTAACCAGTTGGCGAACTTCATCTTTTGTAAATACGTGTTTACCCATAAATCTTTTCATTCCCTTTCATACAATCTCGACAGGTGAAAACGACTATACCAATCGTCTCAATCATCCGCCGCTCTCCTTAACACTGTCACATAGAATAACAATAGACAGCTCATAAGTCAATTCTATTTAGACGCTTTATTTCAATTAACAAAAACTTTCCCATTTAGCTTTACTTTTTTAACCATTCATCGATTAGCTGCTTAATTTGGTTAATATCTTCTGGATTACGCAAGAGGTCAAACCAATGTGTATCAGCCTTATTTCTAAACCAGGTTAGTTGACGCTTAGCATAATGACGGGAATCTTGCTTAATCTTTGCGACAGCATCATCAAGGCTACAGTTCCCCTGAAAGTACGGGAACAATTCATGATAACCAATCCCCTTTCCAGCTGGAAGATTTTCACCATTATGATCAAATAACCAGCGGGCTTCTTCCAACAGTCCATTAGCCATCATTAGGTCCACCCGTTTATTAATCCGGTCATATAAGGCTGGACGATTGGTTGTTAACCCAATTAAGAGAAAATCATTATCCGTTATATACTGGGGCTGTTTTGAGAAGAGCTGACCTGTTTTTTGAATCACTTCAAGCGCACGAATTACCCGTCGTGTATTTGCTGGTGGAATATGCGTACTAGCATCGGGATCACGCTTTGCTAACTGCTTCCATACATATTCCGGTCCTTTTTCTCTTGCTTGCGTTTTCCAATAATTTCGGATTTTTAACGTTTCTTGGTCAAATTGGTCGCTGCCAAGAGCAAGGTTATCTGTCAAAGCTTGTAGGTAGAAGCCAGTCCCGCCGGCAATAATCGGTAAGTGATTGCGGCTTGTAATCTCAGTAATCTTTTCATTTGCCATTTTCTTAAAACAAGCTGCGGAAAATCGCTCGTCAATATCACAAATATCAATTAGGTGATGCGGAACACCTGCCATTTCTGCTGGCATGACCTTGGCCGTTCCGATATCTAAATGACGATAGACCTGCATTGAATCTCCTGAAATAATTTCACCATTGAGTGCTTGCGCTAGCTTGATTGATAATGCTGTTTTCCCTACTGCCGTTGGGCCAACGATTGCAATTACTTTACTCATATTGACTCTCCATTTTTATAAATTTTATGCTAAAAGTTATCCTTCTTACTGGTAAATCACCATTAATTCTTGCATAATGGAGGTAACCTAGAATTTCGAGGAGGTTTTATGTTATGAAACAATTAGCAAAGGGTATTTTAGTTGGTAGTTTAGCAACAGTTGCTGCAATCGCTAGTGGGGTTCTGACTTTCCATAAGACTGTTATTAAGCCTGCCGAAGAAGAGGAAGAAAAGTTTGATCAAAACCGTCGAGCTGCTATTCGCAAGGGCCGCTCCGCACACCAACTATAATAACTAGATTTTATAAACAAAAGAAGGGCTGTGACTTGATGTCATCGGCCCCTTTTTTGTAGATAAAGTTATAAACACAAGTAATAACTACTTTTGTTTTAATACTTGGACTTTTTAGTCTTACCGTCCCATGCGCGGTAACCATCTTTTAAAATGTACAAGTGACTATACCCATGTTTACCTAAAAAGGCAACTGCTTGGGTACTTAATGTCATTCCTTCATCATAAAGATAAACTGGCAAGTCTTTCCGTAATTCGCCATATTGCTGGCGAAGGTATGGGTACGGTAAGTTACGTGCACCGAGAATATGTCCCCGCTTAAAATCATTTTCTTGACGGAGGTCGATTACCTGCGCTTTACGCATTCCTTTTTTAAAATCCTCTTGACTTAACACTGTTGCATAATGCTTACGACGATAAGTCTGAAATGCCCAGCTAAAAATCCATACTAGTAAGATGATTAAAATTACGGCATTGAGAATCATCAAACCAGAACTAACTCCAAGTACCACTATCATTTCCCCTTAATAAACTAAAATTAATCTTCGTTAATAAACTGACGAGCCAATGATGCGGCACCAATAACACCAGCATCATTACCCAATTCAGCTAGCTTCAATTGAGTTGAAGTACGGACAGTTGGGAAAGCAAATTTTTCAAAGTTTTGCTTTACTCGCTTCAATAAGAATTCCCCAGCTGCAGAAACCCCACCACCAATAACAAGGTATTCAGGGTTGAGCGCGTTGCTCAAGTTTGCAGCAGCTAAACCAAGATAGAAACATACTTCGTCAACAACAGTATTTGCTAAGTAGTCATTTTCCTTTGCAAGGTCAAATACGATTTTAGCTGTAATTTCATCACCGTTGTCAATCATTGCCTTTAAACGGCTGTTACCTTCATATTCTTCGGCCTTATCTTGGGCAATGTGAACAATACCAGTAGCTGATGCATATTGTTCAAGACATCCATGATTACCACAGGTACAAAGGTAGCCATTTGGTTTAACAATCATGTGGCCTACCTCCCCACCGGCACCAACAACACCGTGAATCAACTTACCATTGGAGATAAGTCCACCACCGACACCAGTACCAAGAGTCATGAATGCAACATCATCACCTTCATTACCAGCACCTTTCCAACGTTCACCAAGAGCGGCAACGTTAGCATCGTTATCAAGCGCAAATTGCATTCCTGTGCCTTGTTCAATCTGTTCTTTAACATTTTGGGTCGTCTTCCAGTTTAAGTTGTAAGCTCCAACAACTGTTCCTTCTTCACGATCAATTGTCCCCGGTGTACCCATACCAATTCCAATAAATTGATCGCGTGTCATCTTGTATAAATCAAGGTGGTGATTAATTGAGTCGATGATGTCTGGGACGATATGTGAACCATCATCCAAAATGTTAGTCCGTAGTGACCACTTTTGTTGGATTTCACCGTTCTCCGTTAAAATTGCAAACTTGATGGTCGTACCACCAAGGTCAACACCAATTAATTTTTTAGCCATAATGATTCCTTTCTTGGGCAATTTAATATAGTTTACCCCTTTTAATTCTCGTTTGTTCTTCACGATGTTCTTTGCGCAAAACAATTTTTGCCTTAGTATAGGTTGACTTATCAACGACACCAGATTGATATAAGTTATCCAATTCAATTGCCATTAATTCTATATCGTATAATCTTTTGCCAACGTATACAAACACATTAAATTCTTTCAGCAACTGTTGAACATCATACAATGTGCGGTATATCCGTGAGGTGACTGCCATAAATTATCACTTCAATTCTAGAGTTAGTATTATCAAACTCACAGTTAATATAGTGCCACTCAGGAAACGCTTTATCAAGCTAATATTTCCTAATAACGGGGCACCAACAACAAATGCAATGAGAAAGCCGCCAAATAATCCACCGACATGTCCTGCCAGGTCAATTCCTGAAAGGAAAATATCCATCACAATATTAATGATGACGAATAGAAAAAAGGTCCGACTTAAAACACGTACAATAACGTTATGGTGAAAACAGACACCAAGCATCAAAAATGCTCCAAATAGTCCAAAAATAGCTGTGCTAGCCCCTGCCGAAATAGTTGAAGGCATTAAGACTGCACTAACTAAATTACCGAAAACTGCACTAACAAAATATATTACAATCATTCGCCAATGACCGAAGAATTCTTCGATATAACGACCAATATATAAAAGCGTCACACTATTAACAACTAAATGCGATAGCCCAACATGTAAAAACACAGGTGATATTAAACGCCACCACTGCCCATCTCTAATCAAAGTAGTACTTCTTGCTCCTGAGTTAAGGAGGACCGTTGTATTAGTAGAACCACCTGCATAAACTAACCAGCAATAAACAAGAACTTGAAAGATTATTAAGGTGAGCGTCACTGGCGCCAGTTTTAATCCCTGTGACCGCATCTTTTTATATCTCCGGCAAATGTAATACTTTATCTATGTGCTGATCAAACTCGTCTGGCGACCACTCATTTTCATTAGCTAACTGGGTCGTTAACACCATTGAAATGGTCGGTCCATTATAATGTTGAAGGTAACGATCATAATAGCCACCACCAAACCCAATCCGGTGACCAGAAGCAGTAAACGCTACTCCAGGCACCACCATTAAGTCAATCTCATCTGGAGAGTAAACTTTACCTTCGTGGGGTTCTAGTATTCCAAACGACGTCTCATCAAAATCCGTATCTTCATTTAATTCAACAAATTCCATTTGATGATTTGGCAACGTCCGAGGAACAACAATCTGCTGTCCCTTATGACGAGCATGAAGAATAATCGGGGCCGTATCAATCTCAAAAGACTGACTCAAAGTAGTCGCAATCGTTTTAGCATTGATCCATTCAGATTGATCATATAGTAACGACGCTAACTGACGTTCTTCGTGAAGCCGTGTGTTTAAGTCTAATTGTTGAAGGCGGGCAATATATGCTTGCCGCAATTCTTTCTTTGAATAAGCCATTATGTTATGACCGCTCCTTTATAGTGAAATAACAAACGGTATCAGCCTTTATTATCACCGCTTGTGCGAATTTATGCAAGCGTTTTTTTATAAAAATGAATAATGCTACGACAAAAGCTTTATTCATTTTTATAAAAAAGAGGACTAAGGAACACAAATTCCTCAGTCCTACTATTTAGCCATTACTTAGTTTCCCGATGTAATGTAACCTTTTGTTCCCGTGGACAGTACTTGTTTAATTCAAGACGATCTGGGTTGTGACGACGGTTCTTGCTAGTTAAGTAAGTCCGTTCGTGGCATGAAGTACATTCAAGTGTAATGTTGACACGCATTGTTTTGACCTCCAAACTATTTCTTTTATTTAACGTGGTTATTTAACGTAACCCTAACTCGTACAACTATATCATTTATTTTTCATTTTGGCTAGTAATTTATCAAACTTTGTTAAGGAAATTTCCTTGACAGCTTTAATTATTTACTAACATCTTTAGGACTTTGAACAATCTTCCAATATGCTTCAAAAATTTGCTTAGCCATTGTTAGATTTGCTCCCCCATCGGAGTTAGACGCTCCTGGAATAGCAAGGGCAACAACAACTTGCGGATTATCTGACGGAGCATAACCAGCGAAACTTAATGTAGTCGTGGAATGAGACTTATAATATGTTTCAGCTGTTCCTGTCTTACCAGAAATCGATGGCTTTACACTTGCCAATGCTTTACCAGTAATATAGCGATTTGATCCGTGAACCACTTGGTAAAGTCCTTGTTTTACCACGTCAAAGTCCGCCTTTGATGCTGGAATTGTCATTTGAACTTGTGGTCTAGTTGTATATTCAACCGGACCAAGCTCACCATTGGCCTTTGTCCCACGGATTTCTTTAACAATATATGGACGCATCCGATTACCCCCATTGGCTATCGTTGACATATACTGAGCCAATTGAATCGGGGTATAACCATCGTAGTTACCATAGGACAAGTCAAGGGCCGAACCAATGTGCTTTTGATCGGCTGGACCAGTATAACCACTAGTTTCACCAGGCAAGTCAATTCCAGTCTTCACACCTAAACCAAACATATTGAAGTATCCTCGGGCCTTAGTAAAGATCGTCGGCTTCATTGTAATCTGAGCATTGGGCGAATATTTCATTCCTCCCTCTTTCATCAACAATTGCATCATGTAAGAGTTCGATGAAACTTCAAGAGCCGTTGCCGCATTTAACGCCATGTTAGCAGAGCCTCCATGATTAAACCATGAACCCTTCGAGGAGGTCCCGGCAACTTTAATCGGCATATCAGTTAGCGTATTATTGGTTGGGGTAATAACACCATCCATTAACGCACCCATTACCATGGCGGGCTTAACGACCGATCCCATCGTAATCGGGTGGTTGATTGCCCCAATCTCATCAGGAGTTTCTTTACCAGTTTCAGGATCACGGTCAATACCAGCCATCGCATAGATTGCTCCTGTATTAGGATTCATAACCACGGCATAGACCCCTGTTGAATACTGATTTCCAGCTGCTGAGTAATTATTCTGTAAGATTGATTGGACTTTCTTTTGGAACTTAGAATTAATCGTCAGAACAAGATTATCCCCTTTTTTACCAGGATACTTGGTCTTTTCTTTTGTTACATCATTCCCATTAGTTGTAACTTCTGTTTGTGATTTTGATCCTGCTAAGGTTGCTTGGAATTGTTTTTCTAAGTAACTCTGTCCAACGCTATCATTTCGCGAATATCCTTGAGCAAGCAGTGAGTTGACCTCATCACTTGGCAGTCCAGTTGTGGAAACAGTCCCTGTCAATGATTGAATATCTTTACCTTGCGGGTAGTTTCGTGTCCAGGAAGTACCAATTTTTACTCCAGGCATCTCATTTAAGTGTTCACCAACCGCTGCTAATTCCTTTGCGCTAACCCCGGTCTCTTTAATATATGTCGTTGAAAGAGAATAGGCACCGCTCATCGCTGCATAAATGCGGGCATTATTCTTTTGCTGGTCAGTTAACTCCCATGATCCTGGATGATTACTCAGGTAATCCAGCGCCTTATTATATTTTGTATCTTCTGAATCCTCGTCGGAAGTCTTAACATGTTTTAAGACACTCTTTAGCCGTTCCTTATCAGCAAGATAGTAGTCTTCTTCATTCCGTTCTGTTAATCGTGAATTTTTATTAGAAACTGATACGTACCGTCCCAAGCGATTAGCAATTTGATAAAGCTGATCTGAAGTAACGTTAGCACCTTTCGTATATGTAATAGCTTGGTGAGTCTGATTTCCAACAAGGACATTGCCCTGTGCATCGTATATCATCCCCCGCTGAACGTTATTAGTCTGGGTCGTCGTATCAGATCTTTTTACTTCCGCCTTATATGATGTTCCCTGTAAGACTTGGAGGTAAAATAGTCGAATAGTTAAAGCTAGTAGCAAAATACCGACAATCCACAATAGCATATTTAACCGAAACGGAATAATCGACTGTGCATTTTGCCGTTTTTTATTATGTGAACCAAATAAGTTCATTATTCGATCAAAGAATTTCACAGTTTTACAATTCTCCTTCATTGTAGTGAATCTATTTTAGCAAAAATCACCCGTCTCCACAGATAATTTACCACTACTAACGTGAAAATAATACTCTTTATTTTATAAGAAATGAAGAACTTATTCCAATGATTTAATGAAATTTAATGAACAATAGTAATGAATATCATTTTGAAACAGGATATGATAGGGTGGATGTGTCTATTTAATGAGAAGAAGGAGAAGTTTGCTGTGTTTTTATATCAACAACATAATCATTTATATCGACGTAAAATTTTAATTGCAAGTTTCCTATTACCAGTCATACTGATGGCCTGTTATTTCATGTACCGTCAAATGACGCCTTTTGGTAAAAGCAGCTTGTTAACTGTTGATCTCGGTCAGCAGTATGTCGACTTTTTTGCTTATTTGCGAAATACCTTATTACATCATCCAAGCAGTTTCTTTTATTCGTTTAGCAAGGGTCTCGGCGGGGAAATGTATGGGACAAATGCCTATTACCTTCTTAGTCCCTTAAATTTGATTTTATTATTCTTCCCGGCCCAACACCTCGCCACTGGTATTACCATTGTAACTCTTGTTCGCTACGGTCTGGCTGGTCTTAGTTTTGCCTGGTTATTGCAAAAAACCGAATTACAGCAAGGCTGGCGAATTCTCGCCTTTAGTACCGTTTATTCAATGAACGGGTGGATGATTGCTAACCAATTAAATATGATTTGGCAAGACGCCCTCATCCTCTTGCCGCTAATCATTTGGGGACTGCTCCTCCTCATTTATCAGCAACGCGTAGGCACTTATATAAGTTGGCTCGCTGTAATGATGATTGATAATTATTATATGGGCTGGATGATTGCTATCTTTACCCTATTATTTTATCTCTGGCAGATGCCTGCTATTACTACTTGGCGTCAACGGGGCATTATCTTTCTTCGTTATATTGCTGGTTCCCTTCTTGCTGCTGGAATTGCGGCAGTTGTTCTTTTGCCAACTTTCTATGCCTTAATGCAAAGTAAGGGAACTTATACTGAGACAAAGATTCATAATCATTTTGAATACTTTGTGCCAAAAATGCTTGGCAAACTCGTCCCTGGTTCTTTTAGCTTCGGGCAGATGCCGAGCGGTCAACCTAACATCTATATTGGAATGCTGTTAATGATTGGCGCTTGTCTTTACTTCTTTGATCATCGTTTTGCCCTTAAACGGCGAATCATCGGCGTAGTTATTTCATTATTCTTTATTCTCTCTTTTTGTTATGAACCACTTGATTTACTGTGGCACGCGGGCCAATTTCCAGTCTGGTATCCGTACCGCTTCTCATTTCTATTTTCATTTTGGTGCATTTATCTTGCTGCTAAAGTTATTCAACCTAATTTTCAAATCAAAAGACGAAGTGCAATTTTACTAACGATCTTAATTGTTGCCATTTATTGGTATGTTGGTACATTAAATTTGTCTTATATTAATAACAATCAACGAAATATTGGCCTTTGTTTTGCCTTAATTGCTATTTGTTGTCTCTGTATACCGCGAAAAAACTCTCCCCGCCTATATGATGTTCTTTTAATCTTACTTGCAGTCTGTGATATTGCAATGAGTGGCTACACCGCCCTAAATAAGATTTCATATGTATCACAACCAGAATTTGGCAACTATACCATCGCCCTTGATAAAGCAGTTCACAAACTTAAGGAGAACGATGATGGACTTTACCGGGTAGCTAAGACTTTTATGCGGACCAAAGATGACCCTTTCCAAGCCGATTTTAATGCTGGTGATCATTTTGGTTCTACTCTTGAGCCCCCAATTCCGGCATTCATGGGTGCAATTGGGCAGCCAGATGGGGATGGCTTTGTCACCTATGCTAATGGAACAGAAGTTAGCGATGCCCTGCTCGGTTATAAATATACGATGAATGCCCGTAATACACCTACCGGACAGGAATTACCATTATCTGGCTATCGTCCTGATTGGTATAACTACCCGCTAACCGGGCATACTAATGCTATTAATCTTCGTGAAAATCCAAATTCCCTACCTATTGCTTTTGGGGCAAATGCAGCAATCCTTAACCTTCAACGAACAACTATGGATCCGCTAAATTATCAATCACAAATTTTCCAGACCCTGGCTGGTCGACCAACTTTCCATTCACTATTTGCAGTTCAAAACTTTAGCTCGGTTAAATTCAATAATGTTCAAAAGGCAAAACAAATTACCGGAACCATTTTCCGTAAGCAAAACCTTCTCCAGCCAGCCTCTGTTCAATTAAAATTTATTCCGCCGACAAATGATTCCTATTACCTTACCGTTGGCCCCAACGTTAAGGAAGACGCTACAATCACAATGAACAATAAGCATTTTACGCAATACGATACTTTCCGCAATACTGTAGTTATTAATGTAGCACACGATCAAAAAGGACAAACAATTACTATTAATCTTAGCCTGAAAAAGGCAACCTTATGGATGCAAAATGTCAGCATCTACCAGTTAAAACAACGTCCATTTGAGGCAAGCTTGAAGACGCTTCAGCAATCACCGCTCAAGATTAACTCATACCGGAGCAACAAGATTGTCGGAACGGTTAAGCTCCAGGCTGGACAACGGGTGCTGATGACAACAATTCCTGCTGCGACTGGCTGGCACGTTAAAGTCGATGGTAGACCAGTTACTCCACGAACAGTCCTAAATACTTTTATGGCAATCCCGATGAGTCCAGGAAAGCACCATGTTGAATTCTATTACCGTCCACCTTACTTAATCTTAGGGTTAATAATCACCCTTATTAGTCTCGTAATTACTGGTTGGTGGGTCAGAAAAGAACATCAGCAAAAGTCTATCTTTAGTAACTAAAGAAGCGCAGTTATGCATAATCGGAGTTGAAGTGCAAGAAAAAAGTTAGACAAAATTAAAATATTAAGCTGCTAAGGCATGATTTCGGTATTCGACCGGAGTCATGCCTTTTGTTTTTAGGGTTGTTCTGACATGATTAAAATATTGAACATATTCTTGAGAAAGTTCGATTAATTCTGCAATATCCTTACAGGGCTGAAATCCTGCTAGTAACTCGGTCTTAAATAAGTGAAAGAAACTTTCTACTGGAGCGTTATCCAGGCAATTTCCCTTCCGTGACATACTTTGAATAAACTGGTGATCCGCCAATTTTTGGGTATAGTAATCTAACTGGTAATGCCAGCCCTGATCCGAATGGATAATTGGGTAAGCATTATCAGGTAGATTGGTAATTAATTCTTCTACGGTTTTTACAATCAGTTCTTTGTTCGGACTGATACCTATTTGAAAAGCTAGAATCTCTTGACTCGCTTCATCAATCATCGCTGAGATATAAGCCCACTGATGATTAGCTAAACGGACCTGTGTCACGTCAGTATGAATAACATGATAGGGACGTTTTTCATTGAAGTTTTGTTTTAACCGATTGTTCGCAATCTTACCAACCGGACCATGGTAAGATGAATACTTACCATTACGATGGCGATTATATAAGGTTACTTGAATATTTAATTCCCGCATTAATTTGCGAATAGTATCTCCGCTCAGGTGTAATCCTATTTGATCCAGCTCCATTTGAATACGACGATAGCCTGCGGTCCAACGTCCACGAAGTCTAAACCGCTGGGCAATCTTTAGGATTTGAGCTTTAGCTTCTTCGTATTTGTCGTGGGAGTGGGCAATTCGTTTACGTTCATCATGATAGGTTGCCTTGGCAAGCCCAATGGCTCTGAGAAGATCGCCAATCTTATAGCGCAGTTTCTTTGGTCGCTGTGATTGATCGTCCCTGATCTGATCCACTATTTGGGTTTTCTTCCTGGCTTTGAGGGTCCGAACAGGGACAGCGATTTTTTTAGGATATCACGCTCCATTTTAGTATCATAAAGTTCTTGGTTCTTCTTCGCTAATTCTTCCTTTAATCGTTCCAGCTCACTCTTATTAGCGAGCTGACGAGCCTGTTTTTTAGTATATTTCACTTTAGACGGCCTACCTTTCGGGTGAGGCTTCAAAGCTGTAATACCGTCCCGTTCAAATT
>NZ_RDBR01000032.1 GCF_009663775.1 Lactobacillus sp. 0.1XD8-4 | reverse complement strand
GCGAGCTGACGAGCCTGTTTTTTAGTATATTTCACTTTAGACGGCCTACCTTTCGGGTGAGGCTTCAAAGCTGTAATCCCGTCCCGTTCAAATTGCGAGCGCCAGCTCGAAACTTGCGCTGTTAAAATATTAAAGCGAGCGGCTACTTCAGCCATCGAATCCTCATGAGTTTGGTAGTAGTCTATCACATTTAGTTTAAAATCGGTGGTAAATCTTCGTTTATGGCGCCGTTTTTTAAGTACATCGATCCCTCTCAATTGGTATCTCTGAACCCATTCCGCGATACGCCGCCCACTAATTTGATATTTCTTACTTAAATCATTAGTACTTTGTGAAGTCGAAAGGTATTCTTGAACAATTTGGGCTTTCAGTTCTGGTTTATATTTGGTCATACAAAAAAGTGCCTCACAATCATTAGATTTCTTGTCTAACAATTGTAGGGCACTTCAAGTATATCTCCATTGCATAATTGCGCTTTTGTTATTTTCGCGAAGCTCCTGTTGATGCATCTGCTTTATTATCCGCATGATCATCAGCATCATGGGCCAGCCCAGCCACATCGGGAGTAGCATCCCCATCTTCATGTTGAAAATGAAAGACCGGTCCATCCTCTTCACTGCTATAATCAACCGTGGTAATTAGCCCCTTAAAGAACCAATCATCTAAAGAATCAATATGGTAATTTATCCCATCTTTTTCAACTTCTAAGATTGGATCAACCGCCTGATCTTCACGGGTAAATCCTTGGGAAAAGCCATGATGAACTTCCGTTTGCCCATAGGTTTTTCCATAAAATTTTATTCCATTACCTGTTTGAAGACCCATCTCATCACGAAACCATTTACTTGCAGCATCTGTAATAATTAATTTCATTTTAGTTCATCCTCACTCTTGTTGGTATCGTTTTCATACTCCTTACTATAACATAGTAATAACTTAATACCAACGAGTTAAAAGTGATCTCCTAAAAAAGACTCACAATGATTACCTCACTGTGAGTCCTTTTTGCACAATTAGTCAACTTTTACAATTTTAACCTTGATGGTCCCATTAGGAACTTCAACCTCAACTTCTTCGCCAACCTTGTGTCCTAACAAACCTTTAGCCATTGGTGATTCATTTGAAATCTTACCATTGAAAGGATCAGATTCAGATTCACCAACAATTTGGTATTCTTCTGGTTCTTCATCTGGTAATTCTTGAATCGTAATTGTCCGTCCCATTGATACTTCATCTTTATCAACATCTTCATTATCAATGATTTCAGCATATTGAAGCATATTTTCAATTTGCGCAATCCGACTCTCAACCATTGCCTGCTCATCTTTAGCTGACTCATATTCTGAGTTTTCAGATAAGTCTCCGTAACTACGAGCAATCTTTATGCGCTTAATAACCTCTGGACGACGCTTCAAGCGATATTCTTCAAGTTCATCTTCAAGCTTTTTCTTCCCTTCAAGGGTCATTGGAAAAGTTTTTTCTTCAGCCATTATAAACACTCCTCATAATTTATCAGTGCAACATTACCATTTCTATTTCAGCTTGTAAACACCTATTGTAATTCAGTATGTCCACGCTTTACTAAAATATCACGAATCTTAGTTGACAATAGGTCAATCGCAACCTGATTCTCGCCACCCTCTGGTACGATAATGTCAGCATACCGTTTGGTTGGTTCGACAAATTGGTGGTACATTGGTTTAACCGTTGCAAGGTACTGGGTAATAATCGAGTCAAGCGAACGTCCACGCTCGACCATATCCCGCTGAATCCGCCGAATAATCCGAATATCATCATCAGTATCAACATAGACCTTAATATCCATCAGATCCCGTAAACGCTCATCATCAAGGATTAGAATCCCTTCTAAGATAATCACATCTGTTGGTTCAACATGAACGGTCTTTGCTGACCGAGTATATTGGGTATAGTCATATACCGGCATTTCAACTGCCCTATTATTCCGCAAGTCAGCTAACTGCTTAATCAAAAGGTCAGTATCAAATGCCAACGGGTGGTCATAATTTACCTTTTTCCGTTCTTCCATTGTCATATCTGATTGATCATTGTAATAAGTGTCTTGATTAATAATCTGGATTGCTTGTCCATGTAATTGATTATAAATCTTGTTGCTTACTGTTGTCTTTCCACTACCAGAACCCCCGGTAACGCCAATCACGACTGGGTGTTTGTCCTCTTGAATACTCATCAATTTGTCTCCTCATTAAACTTTCTAATCTGAAATAGTATATAGCACTCGCATACGATGCGCAAGATAATTACTAATTTAAATTATTAAAAGTGACCCTAAAGAGAAGATTCTAGTGCATTACCACGTAATAATTACCTGGGAAGTATTGTTGATCAGTAATCTTAACTGTTTCATTTTCATTTGGCGCCTGGATAATTCGACCATCACCAAGAGAAATAGCAACGTGGTATGGCGCGTCATCCGAACCATAGAATACAAGAGCACCATATGGGGCATTTAAAACATTGTCATGAATATGTGGCCCTAGTGCTTGCTGCTCATAAGTTGTCCGCTGCGGAATGCCATAACAGTACTGAACTAATCCAGAACAATCAAATCCGCCTGGCTTATTCCCGCCCCAAACATACGGGGTGCCTAAGTAAGACATTGCTTTATTAACTGAATTTTTCAAACTTTGACTATTTTTACCGTCTTGACTTTGCTTTTGATTAGTTGCCGGTTGGCTATTATTTGTAGCTGAATTATCCTTATTTTTTGTCGGAATAGTTAGCTTCTGACCAGCGAAAATCAGTTCTTTATTTTGCAGGTGATTAGCGGTTGCAATATCATCTGCGCTCACATTGTACTTTTGTGCAATTGCATTTAAATTGTCACCAGCATTGACAGTAATAGTCGTATCGGCTTTAGCAGTAACTGTTCCCATTGCCATTGCGCCAGCCATTCCAAGTGATGACGCTAAAATTTTCTTTGTTGTACTTTTCATCATTTGTCCTTTCTCTTTTTTACGAAATTATTAAAAAACTTATCAAACTATTAATAAAATAGCAGAAAACCAAAAAATCTTCAACCGCCTTTTTATCAATCAGCAGTCCCTATTATTATATATACGTAAAAATTTGATCTTTGCATTTTTTAATTTAAAAAGATTAAAGAGATTCTGCAAATTTAATTTTACACAATCTCTCTAACATCATTTTAACGAATTTCAGCTTTAACCTTGTCTTTCAAGAAAGCTGTAACCTTATCAAAGGCAGCGTTTACTTGATCTTCGGTTAAGGTACCATTGTTATCTTGGTAAGTCAATGTATATGCTAAGGACTTCTTACCAGCCGGAAGATGTGAACCAGCATAAACGTCAAATAGGTGAACATCCTTTAAGAAGGCCCCACCCTTTTGCTTAATCGCTTCAACAATTGTTGCATTTTCAACATCACGATCAACTAAAAGGGCAATATCCCGAGTAATAGATGGGTATTTACTAATTGGCGTATATTCATTTTCAATCTTTGGTGCGGTAAGCAAGGCTTCAAGATTAAGCTCAAAAACATAGGTTTCTGGAATCTTATATTCTTTGGCTGTTTGAGGGTGAACCTGACCGATAAACCCAACTAATTCGCTATCAATCTTGATATCAGCGGTCCGTCCTGGATGCATTTCTGAACGGTCAGCAGTTGGCACAAATGAAATTTGCACAGCAACTCCCATATTGTGCATATAACGTTCAACAATTCCCTTTAATTGGAAGAAATCAACTTGTTGATCTTTCTTATTCCAACTATTAGCAACTAGTTGACCAGTTACGGCTGCTGCAATATGTTCTTGTTCTTCGGGACGTTCGCCACCCTTTGGTAAGAAGACCCGTCCTTGTTCATATAGGGCAACATTATCCACATTGCGCGCAACATTATAGGCAATATCATTAAGCAAACCGCTAATAATATTCATCCGCGTAGCAACATGGTCTGAACTCATTGGAAAGTCTAATTTCATTGGTTCAGTCAGTGGTGTAATCTGGAACTGCTTAGCCTTCGCAACCGTTGTTAGTGAATAGCTGATAGCTTGAGTTAAGCCCATTCCTTCGAGGTCATGACGGCTTGCACGGATAAAGCGCTGGCGTGGCGTCAATCCACCACGATTCCGCGTCATTGTTGGTAAAGTTGACGGTAAATTATCATATCCATAGATCCGCGCAATTTCTTCGTAAAGGTCAGCTGCTAAACTAATATCCCACCGCCGTGCTGGCGCAATTACTGTTAATTGATCATCAGTATCTTGATGGTAATCAAACGCTAACCGATCAAAAATATTCTTAACTTCGTCCATTGTCAGATTGGTTCCAAGGACATGGTTAACTTTAGCTAAGGAGAGGACAATTGATTTATTAACAATTGGTGCTTCACTTCCGGTCACAATTCCGGCCGTAACAGTTCCGCCAGCAAGTTCTTTGATCATTTCAGCTGCTTCATCAAGTGCTGTCTCAACAGTTGCGGGGTTAATGCCCCGTTCAAAGCGCATCGATGACTCACTATGAAGGTCCAAACGCCGTGCTTGTTTTCGAACCATCACAGAATCAAAAATAGCAGCCTCTAACGCTACGGTAGTTGTATTGTCACTAACAGCTGTCCCCTGACCACCCATCGTTCCAGCAAGGGCAACTGGTTGGTCATCTACTGTTACCACAATATCAGCTTCTTTTAACTTTTGCTCATTTCCATCAAGCGTAACGAACTTTTCCCCTTCATTAGCATGCCGCACGCCGAAATTGTGACTTGACAGCTGGTCATAATCATAACTGTGAAGTGGTTGACCATACTTTAAGAGAATATAATTAGTAACATCTACTACATTATTAACGGGCCGAATTCCGCTATTCCATAACCGAATCTGGAGCCAAAGCGGACTATCAGCAATCTTAACATCTTTAATAACCCGTAATTTATATGTTGGGGCGATCTTAGCGTCTTTAATATCAGCTTGAACTAGGTCGCTAGTCTTTTCCGTGCTATCTTCTTCAACAGCTAATTCCTTAAAATGCGGTTTTAAGCTATAAAAGGCAGCGATATCATTAACATTACCATAAATACTAAGCATATCACCACGGTTAGGCGTTACGTCTGTATCAATGATTGTGTCGTCCATCCCTAAATACTTAAATACCGAATCACCATTTTTGGCATCGTCAGGTAAGAAGTAGATTCCTTCTTCATAATCTTTTGGTGCAATCTTGTCACTAAAGCCGATTTCTTGTAGCGCACAAAGCATCCCGTTAGATTCTACTCCGCGGATCTTCCCCCGTTTAATCTTTTGGTTATCGGCAATTCGCGCCCCATTTAAGGCCACAATTACTTTTTTACCGGCCTGAACATTTGGTGCACCACAGACAATTTGAATCGGCTGTTCTGCACCAACATCAACTTGGCAAACGTGTAAGTGGTCAGAATCCGGATGGCTTTCACATTCCATAACTTCTCCGACCACAATATTTTTCAACCCGTCACTTAATGAATAAACATCATTAATGTCAACTGACGTCCGCGCAATCTTTTCCGCGAGATCTTGTGGCGTTACATCTAAATCAAGGTATTCTTGTAACCATTGGTATGATACTTTCATTTCACATTATCCTTTCTGGTCGAATTGGTTGAGGAAGCGCACATCGTTAAGGTAGAAGTTACGGATGTCATCAACCCCGTACTTCAACATTGCAAAACGATCTGGTCCTAACCCAAAGGCAAAACCACCGTATTCTTCTGGGTCAACACCTGACATCTTTAAGACATTGGGGTGCACCATCCCAGCACCAAGCACTTCGATCCAACCAGTATGCTTACAAATGGCACAGCCTTTCCCTAAACAGTTAAAACAAGTAATATCGGCTTCAACTGACGGTTCGGTAAATGGGAAGTAGCTTGGCCGCAGACGAACCTTTAACTTATCGCCAAAGAGGTTTTGGGCAACCGCCTCAAGTGTTCCCTTGAGGTCCGCCATCGTGATGTTTTTACCAACTACCATCCCTTCGATCTGATGGAATTGGTGACTGTGCGTCGCATCATCAGTATCCCGCCGGTAAACCTTACCTGGTGAAATCATTTTTAACGGTCCTTGACTAAAATCATGCTTTTCTAACATTCGTGCTTGCATTGGCGATGTCTGTGTCCGCATCAATACTGATGGAGTCACATAGAAAGTATCTTGCATGTCCCGTGCAGGGTGGTCTTTAGGTAAATTAAGCTTTTCAAAGTTGTAAACTTCTTGCTCAACTTCATCACCAACTGCTACTTCATAACCCATTGATACAAATAAATCGACAACTTGGTCAATAATTTGCTGGATAACATGAGGTTCTCCCTGTGCAACCGGTGTTCCTGGAAGAGTAACATCAATTGTCTGGGCGGCAAGCTTAGCGTTCATTGCAGCTTGTTCTAATTCTGTCCGCTTCGCTTCAATCGCCGCAGCCAACTCATCGCGCACCTTGTTGGCAAATTGGCCAACCTTAGGGCGTTCCTCAGCGCTTAATTCCCGCATTCCACGAAGGACCGAGGTGATTGGCCCTTTCTTTCCAAGCATTTTAACACGAATTTCATTAACCTTTTTTAGGTCCTCTGATTGCTTAATATCTTGCAATCCTTGCTCCCGCAAATCGGCTAATTTTTCTTTTAATCCCATACTTTCACTCCTTAATTTAAATAAAAAAACCTCATCCCAATATAGGGACGAGGTTACGCGGTACCACCCTAGTTTGTAGGAAATCCTACACACTCAATAATCAATAACGGTGATTAGCCGGAATACCATTACGTATCAGCTCCGGAAATGAAATTCACCTTAAATCACTGATCGCAACTCTCAGAATCAGGTCACGACTCTCTAACAGGATCATCCAGCTACTAGTCTCCATCATTGCCTTTAACTCAATTACATATTCTAGACAATCATCATCAGGGCGTCAAGCGTTATTTTAGAGCAACTTAATTAAATCCACTTATCACTCCAGGCATGGACAGCATCCATTACCGGCTTTAGGTCTTGTCCGCGCTCTGTCAAAGAGTAATCGACCCGGCTAGAACCTTCATAAGTATTCCGACTAACAATTTGTTCATCTTCTAATTCTTTTAACCGTTCGCACAAGACCCGATCGCTACATTTGGTGATGCTGCTAGCAATATCCTTAAACCGCATATTACCCTTTTCAAGTAATACTTCAATAATTAGCCCATTCCATTTCTTTCCCAAAATCATAAACGTGTGGGTAAATTTTGGACATAGCTTACAGTCTTCATCAAGTGCCTTTTCTGCTACTAATTGTTCCATAAATAAATCTCCCTCTCGTCTACCAAGTTGTCCGCATCCGGCGCTTCTTAATCTTCCGACGTAACTTTGCCCGTAGCGGTCCAAAGAATTCATGCTCTGCTTCAAAGTCATCAACCAATGAAACAATCAAACTCTCTGGGTAACGAGGAACGGCCAGCGTCGCGCCAAACATATGCTTAAGGATGATATCCTTTTCCTTTTTATTTAGCGGGGTCAACTTTTCTGCATTGCGCAGTGCTACGCGAGGATGGATAAAAGCATGCGTTCCTAAGTTAAACTTGGTTGTGCGCCAGTCATAGTAAAAAAGATCATGTAATAATCCAGCTCGTGCAGTACTTCGATAATCAAGATGCATCTTCTTGGCAATTTTATAGCTATCATACGAAACCGCAATAGAATGTTGCAAGCGCGTAGAATGATGGTGCTGAGTATAATTAGCCAGTTTTTGTACAGCAGGCTGAGCTAATAGGTCAGCAACAATCGATACGTACTCCTTATCGGCGCGCCATTCATTTTTTGATTTCATGTAATACCCCTTTTCTATTTGTTGCAATTATCATACACGATTTTGCGTCGAAAATAAATTAATTTAATCTAAATTTTGATTGAGTTGAAACATTAAAATTCCAGCGGAGATTGCCACATTGAGCGATTCTGCTTCGCCACGCATCGGAATATACAGATTAGCAGTCGTCATCGACAGCAGTTCATTACTCATCCCCTGTCCTTCATTACCCATCACGAGGGCAAAGGTATCGCCAGGGGTGACAGTGCGAAAATTCTTTGCTTGCGGATTGAGTTGGGTACCAAATACCGGCGCCCCAATCTTGTTAAAATCTGCAATCCACTTCCGTAAATCACCTTCAAACATCTGTAAATGGAATTGACTGCCTTGCATTGAACGAACAACCTTAGGGCCAAATAAATCTGCTGACCGCTCGCCAACTACAACCCCCGCAAATCCAGCTGCATCTGCTGTCCGAACCATCGTCCCGACATTACCAGGGTCTTGAACACGATCTAGAAATAACCATGCACCATTAAGCGGGGCAGACGGTAACCGATGGGCATCAGGTAAGGCAACTACTGCCGCAATCCCTTGGGGAGTTACTGTATTAGTAATATGCTTCATAATCTCTTCAGTAACTTCATAGGTGGCTCCTGCCAACCTTATGAGATCGGGATGAACTGCCAACTGATCAGCAGTCCCAATCAGTTCGATCAGCTCTATCCCCGCTTTTGCAGCTTCTTGAACGAGGTGCCAGCCGTCAAGTAAATATGTTCCTGTTTGCCGGCGAGCTTTTTTAGTCTGAAGCTTCTTCCAATCTTTAACGTGCTGATTGTGAATAGATGTTAATTGTTCCATGTTAATTGCATACTCCTTCTTATTATTTAAATTATACCATGTTCCTGATGTACAATTGTAAGCAAGCACTATAAGTTTTTCTTAAGAAGGCAAAGATGATTAATAAACATCTTGTAATAACTGGTCGCGTCCAAGGAGTCGGCTTTCGATGGCGCGTTTATCAGCTAGCAACTCAGTTTGGTATCAGCGGAATTGTTAAGAATCAAGAAGATGGTAGTGTCTATTGCGAGCTGCAAGGGGCAGCTGATGATGTCCAACAAATAATTAACAAAATCAAAGCAGGCCCTACTCCATATGCACGGGTCAATACTGTCAATATTACAACCGGCAAAATTAAAGATTATCAAAATTCTTTTAGAATCACCCGCTAGTTCATGATTACAGGTAGAATTCACCTTCTTAATAGAGTAAAATACGTACTATTAGCGTAAATAAAATGAACATAAGGGAGTTTGATTCATTAATATGAAACATAAAAGAATAACGGTTGCTGGAGGACTTTTTACCCTCTTACTGCTCCTTAGCGGATGTGTTCGAACAACAAAGAGCGGTCGGCCATATGGTTTTGTCTATGATTATATGGCAAAACCAATGCAGCATTTGATGGAGTGGCTTGCGAGCCATATGGGAAATAACTACGGCTGGGCAATTATCGTGATTGTAGTGGTTGTTCGGACGGTCCTTTTACCCGTGATGTTTTCACAAATGAAAAAGTCAACCATCATGCAGGAAAAAATGTCTAAAGTTCAACCATTGATTAAGGAATTAACTGAAAAACAAAAAGCAGCTAAAACACCCGAAGAACAAGCAGCAGTTAGTCAACAGATGATGGCTCTTTATCGGGATAATAATATTAGCTTAACGGGGGGAATTGGTTGTTTGCCCCTATTAATTCAACTGCCGATTTTCGCCGCATTATATGCAGCGATCCGCTACTCACCAGACCTTTACCATGCAACATTCTTTGGTATTCCTCTTGGTAAACCGAGCGTCATTTTGGCGGTTTTATCCTTTATTGCTTACGCTGCGCAAAGTTATCTTGGTCTTGTTGGTGTTCCAGAGGCGCAAAAGAAACAAATGAAGATGGCAATTTGGATGAGTCCATTCATGACTTTCTTTATTTCACTTACTTCTTCTGCCGGTTTAGGACTTTACTTCTTCATCGGCGGATTATTCGCAATTTTGCAAACACTGATGGTCAATGCTTATCGACCACGAATTCGACGCCAAATTGAAGAAGAAAGCAAGAATAACCCGATCAAGATGCCGGAAGCACCAGTAATCAATCAACCTAGTCCGGCGGCAAAGCCAACAAACGCAATCGACCAATTGCGTAAAGAAGATTCAACTGCTTCTAAAAACCGCAATCGGCAACGTAATGCTGGTAAACAACATCATAAAAAATAATAATTAAGAGGCTGGAGAAATTTTCGCCAGTCTTTTTCAGTTCTGAATATTGGAATGTCTAACTGTAAAAAATAATTGCTTTGTTGAAAAGATGACTTCCCGACTGATTTTAATTTTAGGAGAATCCACATGATTAAACCAATTGTTAAAGATCAACAACTACTAGCCAAGAAGGCTGTTCCTGCAACCAAGACCGACCGGCCGATCGCGGCTGACTTAATCGATACCCTCAACGCCCATCAGACAGAATGTGTTGGCATGGCAGCAAATATGATTGGCAGCAATAAAAAGATTATCATTGCCCGCCTTGGTCCATTAAATGTTGTTATGTTTAATCCACAAATTACTGCTAAAAGCAACCCCTACCAAACTGAAGAAGGGTGCCTTTCGCTAATAGGCAAGCGACCAACAAAACGCTATCAGAAGATTACGGTTAAATTTTTTAATCAAGCATGGCAACCACAGACTCTTTCCCTAACCGACTTTGCTGCTGAAATTGTTCAGCATGAGCTTGATCATTGTAACGGAATTATAATATAAGCCAATTCACAAATTTGCTAAAATAACTATAAATGAAATAAGGATAGTAAAATCGCCGGGTTTTACGATAATTTAATTAATGCTTCTCAAACAGGCGTCCAACAAGGAGGATGGGAGCATGTTTTGTGGAGGTTTTTTTATGGACTCAACAATATCAATTACGGGAGAAGTACGGCACTATGTTATTCGGAATGTTGTTGCTACCTTGGGGATGTCGATGTACGTTATTATCGATACCTTATTTATTTCGATTGCTGCTGGAGCCTTAGGTCTAACAACCCTCAACTTGGTATTACCCCTCTTCAATGTCTTTAATGGGACGGGGCTACTACTTGGCGTTGGCGGGGCTACTATTTTTTCTCTAAATAAGGTAATGCATCCTGAACGAATACAATCCTTATTTAGCCAGCTGGTTATTTTTGCCTTTAGTCTTGGCCTTATTTTAGCAGCGCTCTTAAATATTTTCGCCACCCCCGTTGTTAATTTTCTGGGAGCCGATGATGCCACGCGTCAAATGGCAATCACCTACTTACGGATTATTGCTTGGAGTGGTCCCCTTTATATGGTTAATTATATTGCCATTAACTTTATTCGGAACGATGGTAATCCAACGCTTACAATGAAGGCAACGTTAACCGAAACTATTTCAGTTGTTATTATTGACTGGTTTTTTATCTTTGGAATGGGGTTAAAGCTTGAAGGAGCAGCTCTAGCAGTTCTCTTCTCACCAGCAATTAGCTTGTTTATTTTAAGTTTTCACCGGCATTTTGCTAAACGCCAGCTTGAATGGCACTGGGTTATTCCTCGGTTAACAAACATCTATCGTGCTGCCCGCTTGGGAACTGCCTCGGCGCTAAATGAATTAAGCACAGGAGTCAGCATATATTTCTTTAACCATGTATTATTACAGCTAGCAAATAATTACGCTGTTGCTGCTTATGGCGTTATTTCCAATATTGCCATAGTGGTTCTAGCGATTGCTAACGGGGTGGCTCTTGGTGTTCAACCCATTGCAAGTCGGGAATTCGGTAAACATGAGTACCAAAACGTTACAACGAGCTTAAAAAACGGGATTGTAATCACCCTGTTTTTAGCGGCCGTTAGTTTTATCATTTTAATTACTTTTAAGTTGCCCATCATTGAAATCTTTAACACCGCGCATTCTAGCCAGCTGGTTGCATACGCAAGTGTTGGCATGCCAATTTATTTTACAAGTGTCTTCTTTAGTGCATTAAATCTCTTATTTATCCTCTTTCTAACTGCAATCGGTTCCGCCCGAGCGTCATTCTCCCTATCAATTTTACGGGGATACATTATTCTGTTACCTGCTATTCTTCTTTTGGCTCAATTTGCTGGTATCAATGGTGTATGGGCAGCGGTTCCATTTACAGAACTTGTTATTAGCTCCATTGGTGGAATAATAATTTATCAACGACTTAAAAAATTAAATAATGTTTAAAAAAGCAAAAGCTGGTGAAAAAACAAAAATTTTTCATCAGCTTTTTTCAGATTTGAATATTATCTCAATCATCAGCCACTCTTGTGCTAACCTTGCTAAGAAGATTATTCTCCAGCTTTATTTTTTACTTAATCTTTTTAGCTGCGTGATTGTAGAATATCCAAGCAACCACGCCGAAAAATACCGGTCCAAACGCGGTCCAAAATGCGGTCTGGAAATCATGATCAAGAATTGGTTGGATACAGGTAAAGATAATCCCTAAGCAAACGATTATCTCAACAAATACAACCAGAACATTAGTCCAAAAACGATTCTTAAATACCACAAAATCGTGCGGAATATTCTTTTTCTGGAATACTGGAAAGGCTCCCACTAAGAAGATATACGGTGCGCAGGTAGAAACATTGACCATATCTGTCAAAATCTGGTAAAAGCTAGCCGCCGCTGATCCCCCAAACGCAATTAGGAAGATAATGCAAGAAACGAAGATTGCTTGAATCCACATTGCGTAAGCTGGCATTCCATGCTTATTTAGTTTAACTATTTTCTCTGGCCATAACTCAGGATTTGCTCCCATAATAAATGACTTAATTGGGGAGTAAACTAAGAGGAACATTGCGCCAAGCATGCCCATCAATCCAGCTAAGGCAATCATCCGTGTAAATAATAAACCGAGAAAAACATTGGTTGCGTGACTTAACCCCAGGGAAACTCCCATCTGATAACCAAGTTCATTAAATACAACATAGGTAACGTTACCCAGATTAACATTGGAACGAGCAATTACATGATCATAGTTGACAGAAAAGCCAGTCATTAAAATCATTAAAACGTAACTACCAATAGTTAAGAGAGCACCAATCACTAATCCACGGGGAAAAGTTTTGGCGGGATTTTTCATGCTATCAGTAACTCCACCAAGGTTTTCCATCCCCCCATAGGCAAAGATGGCATAAACAACAAATGAAATAATTGCAATTGGTGTCTTAAAAGCAGGATTAGGCGATTCAATAAAACTACTAATGCCGTGGATTGGCTGCGCAGTTACCCCCTTATTTGCAATAATCGTAATTAAACTAGCAATGATAAAGATGGCATTCATCCCAATCATAAATGCTCCCCCAAAGGAACTAATCTTGGTAATTCCATTTATTCCTTGAGAGCTTAGCAAGGTTACTAACAAAACAAAGAGAATCGCGAGAATTCCAATTAATTGATTAGAATTAAATATCCAAAAGTGCCACTGCTGAGTAGTATCATGTCCAAACAATAATGCAGATAAAGTAATCCAAAGTCGGGAAGCACTAGATACAAGCCATAAGACCCAACTTGCTAACCAAATAAAGGTTCCAATAAAAGCTAATCGCTCACCAATAGAACCTGCTAGCCATGAATAAATCCCGCCTTTAGCATCCTTAAATGCTGACCCGTATTCTGCCATCATCAGACAGCACGGAAAGAAGAAGCATACCCCTGCAAGGATATACCAAAACATCCCGGCATATGCCATTTGGTCGTAGGCAATTGAAACATTACCAAACCCATAAATCGTTGAAATTATCATTAGCACCAGTGTTGGTGTAGTGATTAATTTTTTCTGCTCTTTCGCAGCCACTTCAATTCAACTCCTTAATAAACGTTTAATTCATTAGTATCCGCTTTCATTATACCGCTAATTATGAAAAGTTTACCTGATTTACTGAACAGTTAAGCAAAATTGTCTATTTAAGCTAGTAAAAAGCGATGATGAGTTCACATTATGGGGTATACACTTTCTGGTATGGATGAAAATTCTATGCCAGATTTTTTATACAAAAAAGAGGACATTTGCTGTCCCC
>NZ_RDBR01000031.1 GCF_009663775.1 Lactobacillus sp. 0.1XD8-4 | reverse complement strand
CTTTTGATTAGGGATATTCAAAAGTCTATCACAAATGGCTTTTTATTTTTTCTAACTTAATTTTACAAACGACGTATTATAAAAGAAGTTGAGAAAAAAGCTTGTCAGTAGGCAAGCTTTTTTGTATACTATATTTCGGTGTTACACGCCAATTTCACACCCAGGATGATGGTGGTGTGGGTGCTTAGATAGTCCCGCTGCCAGAAGAAAACTGGGGAGGAAAAACAATTTGGAGGTATATTATGTCTGTTGTATCTATGAAGCAATTGCTTGAAGCCGGTGTCCACTTTGGTCACCAAACTCGTCGTTGGAACCCAAAGATGGAAGAATACATCTTTACTGAACGTAATGGTATTTATATCATTGACTTACAAAAGACTGTTAAGTTAATCGATACTGCCTACAATTACATGAAAGATGTTGCTGCTAACGGCGGAGTTGCTTTATTCGTTGGTACTAAGAAGCAAGCACAAGATGCTATTGAAGAAGAAGCTACTCGTGCAGGTCAATACTATGTTAACCATCGTTGGTTAGGTGGTACGTTGACTAACTGGAAGACTATCCAATCACGTATTGCTCGTCTAAAGGAACTTAAGAAGATGAGTGAAGACGGTACTTTTGATGTTCTTCCAAAGAAGGAAGTAGCTGTTTTAACTAAGCAACGTGAAAAGCTTGAACGTTTCCTTGGTGGTATTGAAGATATGCCACGGATTCCAGATGTTATGTTCATCGTTGATCCTCACAAGGAACAAATTGCAGTTAAGGAAGCACAAAAGTTACACATTCCAATCGTTGCAATGGTTGATACAAACACTGATCCAGATGACATTGATTACGTTATCCCATCAAATGATGACGCTATTCGTGCGGTTCGCTTGATCACTTCAAAGATGGCTGATGCTTTTGTTGAAGGTAAGCAAGGTCAAGATGACGCTCAACAACAAGAAGTTGCTGAAGACAACGCCGCTAATGAAACTGTTACTGAAGATTCATTAAAGAACTTAAAGAACAGTGTTGAAGGAAAAGAAGACTAAAAATTATTAATTCTTGGGCTGTTTTGTACGGACCATTCTGGCCTAAGTACTAAACGGCCTTTTTTCAAAAAAGATAATTAAATATAAAAGGAGAGATTTCATCATGGCTGAAATTAAAGCTGCTCAAGTTATGCAATTACGTAAAAAGTCCGGTGCCGGGATCATGGATGCTAAAAAGGCATTAGTTGCTAGTGACGGCGACATGGATAAAGCGATGGATTACCTTCGCGAAAAGGGAATTGCAAAGGCAGCCAAGAAGAGTGATCGTGTTGCAGCTGAAGGTTTAGCTGATATTGCTGTTAATGGTAATACAGCTGCAATCGTTGAATTAAACTCAGAAACTGATTTTGTTGCTGCTAGTGAACCTTTCAAAGAATTATTAAATAAGGTTACTAAATTAATTAGCGAAAATAAGCCTGCTAATGTTGAAGAAGCACTAGCTATTAAGACTGAAAATGGTACATTGAATGATGACATTATCAGTACAACACAAAAGACTGGTGAAAAAGTTAGTCTTCGTCGGTTTACTGTAGTTGAAAAGGATGATAGTGATAACTTTGGTGCCTACTTACACCAAGGTGGCCAAATTGCTGCATTAGTTGTCTTAGAAGGTGCTGATGAAGCTACTGCTAAGGACGTTGCTATGCATGTTGCCGCTATCAACCCTGAATTCATGACTCGTGATGATGTTTCTCAAGAACGTCTTGACCATGAACGTTCTGTATTTAGAGAAGAAACTTTAAACGAAGGTAAGCCTGAGAAAATCGTTGATAAGATTGTTGAAGGTCGTTTAAATAAATTCCTTTCACAAATTTGCTTAGCTGATCAAGACTTCGTTAAGGATTCAGACCAAACTGTTGAACAATATGTTTCAAGCAAGAATGGTAAGTTGAAGTCCTTCATTCGTTACGAAGTTGGTGAAGGAATCGAAAAAAAGCAAGATGACTTTGCTCAAGAAGTTAAGGACCAAATGAACTAAGCGTTCGGTCATTAGGGGGACGTACTCAATGTAGTGCGTCCTTTTTTAAAAATTAGCTTGCAAATTCAAGGAGGATATCGCATGTCAGACATTAAATACAAGCGTGTTATTTTAAAGCTCAGTGGTGAAGCATTAGCTGGAGATAAAGGCTTCGGGATTAATCCGCCAGTTTTAAAGGATGTTGCGAAAGAATTAAAGGAAGTCCATGATTTAGGTGTACAAATCGCGATTGTTGTTGGTGGTGGTAACATGTGGCGTGGTGTTACTGGAGCCGAATTAGGTATGGAGCGTGCACAAGCCGATTATATTGGTATGTTAGCTACAATTATGAATGCCTTATCGTTACAGGATGCACTTGAATCAATTGGTGTTCCAACACGGGTACAAACATCAATTGAAATGCGGCAAATCGCAGAGCCTTACATTCGTCGAAAAGCAATTCGCCATTTAGAAAAAGATCGAATTGTTATCTTTGCTGGTGGTACAGGAAGTCCTTACTTCTCAACGGATACAACAGCTGCGTTAAGAGCTGCTGAAATTAATGCTGACGCAATCTTGATGGGTAAAAATGGAGTTGATGGTGTCTACTCTGCGGATCCAAATAAGGTTAAGGATGCTACCAAGTTTGATCACTTAACTCATATGGATATTATCGAAAAGAATTTGCATGTTATGGATACAACAGCTAGTTCATTGTCGATGGATAACCACATTCCATTAGTGGTCTTTAATTTAAATACACCAGGTAATATCATGAAAGTAGTAACTGGTGAAGAAGTTGGAACTACAATTGAGGGAGATTAATAATATGGCTACAGGAAAAGAAATTTTAAACGATGCCAAGCAAAAAATGGCTAAGTCAGGTGACGCATTACAACGTACATTGGCTGATATTCGTGCAGGCCAAGCTAATGCTAGCCTATTGAATTCTGTAAAAGTTGAATACTACGGAGCACTAACTCCATTAAATCAAGTTGCTTCAATTACCATTCCTGAAGCACGGCAACTTTTAATTACACCTTACGATGAGAGTGTCCTTGAGGAAATTGAAAAGTCAATCTATGCTTCCAATCTTGGTTTAACGCCCCAAAATGACGGAAGTTCTATTCGCTTGATTATTCCTCAATTAACAGAAGACCGGCGTAAGGAATTGGTTAAGGATGTTAAGACGGAATTGGAAAAAGCTAAAGTTGCGGTTCGAAATGTTCGTCGTGAAGCGATGGATGACCTGAAGAAAGGGAATAAGAATGGTGACTTCAATGATGATGAATTCCACGATTTAGAAAAGAAGGTCCAAAATGAGACTGATGCTGGCATTAAGAATCTTGAAGAAATTGCAAATGCAAAGGAAAAGGAATTAATGGAAGGCTAGTTTCTCTAAAGGGTTGTGAACCTAATATGTGTCCACACCCTTTTATTTTGTCTAATTTTATGGCTGTAAGAGTTATACTAAAACTATGTAACAAATTGCAGCAGATTAACAAAATGAATTTTGCCTCTGGTATAATAAAGGCTATAATTAATTGGCAGGGTTTGTATTATCAGCGATAGTGTACAAAAGGCATTTTCGTTGGCCAATCCTAAGTACTGATAAAATGGAGGAACGATTAGTGTTTTCTAAAAGTAAAGATGATAAGACTAATCAGCAAATTGATATGGAAAGAATTCCAAATCATATTGCAATTATTATGGACGGCAATGGACGGTGGGCGCAAAAACGACATCTTCCGCGAGTTGCAGGTCATAAACAAGGAATGCAAACAGTAAAAAAAGTTACAATTGCTGCTAGTGAATTAGGAGTAAAGGTTCTGTCATTATATGCATTTTCGACAGAAAACTGGAAACGTCCTTCTTCAGAGGTGAGCTACCTAATGCAATTACCTGTTCGTTTCTTTTCAACTTTTGTTCCAGATTTAATAAAGCATAACGTTAAAGTAACAGTAATGGGTGACATTACAAAGTTACCAGAATCAACACAAAAAGCCGTACAAAATGCGATGGAAGACACAGCTGATTGTAACGGTATGATTCTTAATTTCGCCCTAAACTATGGAAGTCGTGATGAAATTACTCGAGCAGCAAAACAAATTGCGACAGAAGTAAAGACTGGGAAGATTGATGTTGGTGACATCGATGAAAACACAATAAGCAACCACCTTATGTCAGAGCAACTAGGTGAGTTTGCAGATCCTGATTTACTAATTAGAACTAGCGGTGAAGAACGAATTAGCAATTTTATGTTATGGCAAATAGCTTATAGCGAGTTGGAATTTGTACCAGAACATTGGCCGGATTTTGATGGAGAATCGTTGGAAAATGCGATTAGCTTATTCCAAAGTCGGCATCGTCGGTTCGGCGGTTTAAAAAATCAATAAAATTAAGGGGATACTGTTTTGAAAACAAGAATTACGACTGCGGTAATTGCACTTGCAATTTTTATACCGCTTATTGTATATGGTCACTGGCCACTCACAATCGCGGCCGTTGCGTTAGGGATTGTTGCAATGTCTGAAATACTGGTAATGAAAAAGATGTTTGTAATTTCTTTTGAAGCATTAGTCAGTTATTTAGGGGTTGCCTTATTGATATTACCTGATAGTTGGCTTGATTTCTTGCCAAGCGTTGCAACACGGTGGTTTGGTTTTTATATTTTAGTTGTTTTGCTACTCTTACATACGGTTATTCGTAAGCAGCGTTTTACTTTTGACGATGCTGGTGTATTAACCTTAGCAATGCTTTATATCGGAATCGGTTTTCACTATTTCATTGCAGCTCGAGGAATAAATTTTCAAACTTTACTGTACGGAATGTTAATCGTATGGATCACCGATAGCGGTGCTTATCTTATTGGGCGTCAAATTGGAAAAAATAAATTAGCTCCTAAAATTAGTCCAAATAAAACATGGGAAGGATCAATTGGCGGAACGGTTGCAGCGGTTGTAATTTTAGCAATATACTGTTACTTTATCCCTGTTGGGGCTGGCTGGGTAACAATGCTATTTGTTACTTTAATTCTTTCAATTTTTGGTCAATTCGGTGACTTGATTGAATCATCCTTAAAACGTTACTACGGGGTAAAAGATTCTGGTAAGATTCTTCCGGGGCACGGGGGAATTTTAGACCGCTTTGACAGTATGTTAATCGTTATGCCAATGCTCCATTTATTAGGGATCATTTAATCATATGTAAGGAAGAGATTTTTTGATAATAACAATTATTACATTTATTATTGTTTTTGGAATCCTTGTCCTTGTTCATGAATATGGTCATTATTACTTTGCCAAGCGGGCAGGTATTTTGGTTCGTGAATTTTCAATTGGTATGGGACCAAAAATCTGGTGGAAGCGAAAAAATGGTACAACTTACACCATTCGGATTCTACCCTTAGGTGGTTATGTCCGGTTAGCTGGCGCTGATGATGAAGACCAAGATGAATTAAAGCCAGGGACACCATTAACAATTCAATTGAATGATCAAGATAAAGTTACTAGTATTAACGCCAGTGATAAAACAACTTTATTCCAAGGGATACCTCTTCAATTGGTTGCTTGCGACTTAGAAGATGGTCTTTGGATTAAAGGTTACGTTAATGGTGATGAAGACCAGTTAAAGGTTTATAGCGTAGATCATGATGCGATGATTATTGAACGAGATGGGACAGAGGTACAAATTGCGCCACGAGATGTGCAATTTCGTTCTGCAAGTTTACCAGCTCGAATGATGACTAACTTTGCTGGTCCAATGAATAACTTTATCCTATCATTGGTAGTATTTATTATTCTTGGTTTTACTTTAACCGGTGTCCCTACTAATAGTAATCAATTAGGACATGTTAATGCCGGCTCGGTAGCAGCAAGAGCAGGATTAAGCTCCGGGGATCGAATTACAAAAGTTGATGGTAAAAGAATAAGAAACTGGACTGATCTTTCTACAAGCATCTCTAGTAAGCCTGGCAAGGAAGTAGCAATTACATACCAGCGTGGTCATCAGACTCACCACACTAACTTGACACCTAAAACAGTTGAACGTGGTCACCAAAAAGTAGGACAAATAGGAATTATTGAGAAACAGGAAACTAACCTTGCAGCTCGGTTGAAATTTGGTTGGCAACAATTTATTCAAGCAGGCACATTAATTTTTAGTGTTCTAGGACATATGGTTACCCATGGATTTAGTTTGAATGACCTTGGTGGACCAGTTGCTATTTATGCCGGTACATCTCAAGCAACTTCATTGGGAATTAATGGCGTCCTAAACTTCTTAGCATTGCTTTCCATTAACTTGGGAATTGTTAACTTATTACCAATCCCAGCATTGGATGGGGGGAAGCTTTTGCTAAACATCATCGAAGCAATTATTCGCCGCCCTATTCCAGAAAAGGCTGAGGGAATTGTTACGATGATTGGTTTTCTAATCTTATTAACATTAATGGTTCTAGTAACATGGAACGATATTCAACGATATTTTATTCGGTAATTATAAAGGAGTAATATTTTTATGAAGCAGTCAAAAGTCTTAATACCAACACAAAAAGAGGCACCAAGTGATGCTGAAGCCTTAAGTCATAAAATGATGATTCGTGCAGGTTATATTTATCAGGTTTCAGCAGGAGTATGGTCATACCTTCCGCTAGCATATCGGGTTATCCGTAAAGTAGAAAATATCATCCGCGATGAAATGGATAAAGCTGGAGCAGTTGAAATGCTTATGCCTGGGTTGCTTCCAGCAGACTTATGGAAAGAATCAGGGCGATATGAAAGTTATGGAGATAATTTATTTAAACTAAAAGATCGTCGTGATCGTGATTTTATTTTAGGACCTACTCATGAAGAAACCTTTACAGAGGTTATTCGTGACAGTATCAAATCATATAAGAAACTTCCATTAGTTGTATATCAATTGCAAGATAAGTTTCGGGATGAAGACCGGCCACGATATGGTATTCTTCGAGGAAAAGAATTTGAAATGCTTGATGGATATTCATTTTCTGCTGACCAAGAAGGATTAGATGATGCTTACGATAAGCAAGCTGCTGCATATCGGAATATTTTCGATCGAGTGGGATTAAATTATAAAGTTATCCTTGCTGACTCTGGAACAATGGGGGGAAAGAACTCGCAAGAATTTTCTGCCCCTGCTGAAGTAGGAGAGGATGTCATTGCTTATACTGATGGTGACTATGCAGCTAACCTAGAAAAGGCAGTAAGTAAATTTACTGGGGTTCAACAAACAGATGACCCAGCGCCATTAGAAAAGAAAGCAACTCCTGGAGCTCACACAGTTGATGAGGCAGCTGAAAGTCTAAATATAGATCCTAACCAAGTAATCAAGTCGATGCTATACATTGCTAAAATGAGCGAAGATGAATATCAGCCAGTATTGGTATTGATGCGTGGCAACGATGAAGTTAATGAATCAAAAGTAACGAATGCTCTTGATTGTGAAGATCTTGAATTAGCTAGTGAAGAGGATGCTGAAAAATACCTTAATGCTCACCCTGGTTCACTTGGACCAGTAGGTGTTGGACCAGAGGTTAAAATTCTGGCAGATAATTATGTTAAGGTTTTAGTTAACATGGCTTGTGGGGCTAATGAAGATGGTTACCACTATATCAATGCTAATATTGATCGTGACTTCCGTGTTGATGAATTTGGTGATTTTCGTAATGTCCAAGAAGGAGAAATTGCGCCTGATGGTAAGCCGCTAAAGTTTACGGCTGGAATTGAAATTGGTCATATTTTCAAACTCGGCACGCACTATTCAAGCAAACTGGGCGCACAGGTTCTTGACAACAATGGTCGTTTAACCGATGTTATTATGGGAAGCTATGGTATTGGAGTTACTCGGCTGCTTTCTGCAGTTGCAGAACAAAATGCAGATGAAAATGGATTAGTTTGGCCGGATAGCATCGCACCGTTTGATATTCATGTCATTCCAGTTAATGCTAAAAATAAAGAACAAATGGAAATGGCAGAGAAAATTGATCAACAATTAGTCGATGCTGGATATGAAGTTTTAGTTGATGATCGTAAAGAACGAGCTGGTGTAAAATTTGCCGATTCTGATTTGATTGGTATTCCAATCCGAGTAACTGTTGGTAAGAAGGCACAAGATGGTATTGTAGAAATTAAAATTAGAAAAACTGGTGAAACTGTTGAAGTAAAGCAAGAAGAGCTAGTTAATACAATTGGTATTTTGCTTAAGCAATTAAACGAAGAGAATAAGTAATTTAATTAATGTGGTTGCGATGTTGTCATAAAAAACGTTTTCGCACCACATTTTTAAGTAGGAGGATTAGAGCGTGGGATTAAATCGCCAAGAATTATTTGGAAAATTATTAGAGCAAATTCACTTTCCGGAAAAAGACAATTCAGCATTTAAGAACGCAGCAGTTCAATCCGTTGTTGTTCATAAACAATCACGATATTGGGAATTTCATCTTATTTTTAATAAGGCTTTACCATATGACCTTTTTTCACAGTTTGTTCAAAGCTTAGAAATAGGTTTTAAGGATATTGCTAAGGTAAGTGTTAAAATTAGCACACCAATGACAGCGATTGATGAAGCGCAAATTGCTAACTATTGGCAATACGTTATTAATCATTCAATTAGCGATTCACCGATGTTGCAACAAGTATGTTTACAGACCTCTCCTGAGGTTAAAGACGGTCGAGTAACATTAGTAGTCGAAAATGAGGTTATTAAAGACCTTTTAGCACAAAAAGCCTTAGATACGATTGAAAGTTCCTATCAAGAACTTGGTTTTCCAAAATTTCGGATTCATCCATTTGTTGATCAATCTGCTTCACAGGCTAAAATTAAGGAGCTTAAGGCTAAGCACGAGAAAGCAGATGCTGCGTTAGCCGCTAAGGCTGCCGCACGAATAAAAAAGAATGAAGCAAAAGCGGCAGCAAAAAAGAAAAACGCTCCCGTAGCCCCAGCTGATGGTCCAGTTCAATTAGGAAGAGTAATTGACAGTAAGCAAAATACTACCCAAATGCAAGATATAAAAGGCGAAGAACGGTCAGTAGTAGTTGAAGGTTATGTATTTAACGCCGAAATCCGCGAATTGCGGTCGGGGCGACAGTTATTAACCTTTGAAATGACTGATTATACTTCATCATTTGCGGTTAAGAAATTTTCGCGGAATAGTGATGAAGAAGCCCAATTTGCTAATATCAAAGCTGGAATGTGGCTAAGGGTTCGTGGTCCGGTTCAAGAGGATACTTGGATGCGCGATCTAGTAATAACCGCTTATGATGTTAATCAAATCAGCCATACTGAACGTCAAGATAAGGCGGCAGAAGGTGACAAGCGGGTAGAACTTCATACTCATACGACAATGAGTCAGATGGATGCAACTAATTCAATTACTGAACTTGCAACGCGAGCTCATAAATGGGGGCATTCAGCGATTGCAGTGACAGATCATGGTAATGTTCAAGCGTTTCCAGAAGCATTTAGTGTTGCTCAAAAAACGGGAATTAAAATGTTATATGGAATGGAGGCCAATGTTGTTGATGATGGTATCCCGTTAGTATATAACGAAAATCACCAACTGCTTGCTCATCAAACTTATGTAATCTTTGACGTTGAAACAACCGGTTTGTCAGCAATCTATGACAAAGTAATCGAGCTCTCGGCGGTTAAAATGCAGGATGGTAATGTTCTGGAACGATTTGACGAATTCATTGATCCTGGTTTCCCACTTTCGGAACAGACGACTAACTTAACCAGTATCACAACAGAAATGGTACAAGGATCCAAAACAGAAGAAGAAGTTTTTCAAATGTTTAAGGATTTTTGTAATGGCTGTATTATTGCAGGACATAATGTCTCATTTGATATGGGATTTATGAATACGGGATATGAGCGCCATAAGATGGGCAAAATTGCCGAACCGGTTATTGATACACTTCCTTTGGCCCGTTTCCTATATCCTGACATGCGTGGTTACCGTTTAAATACTCTTAGTAAAAAGTTTAAGGTTGCATTGGAACACCACCACCGAGCTAACTACGATTCTGAAGCAACTGGACATTTACTCTATAAGTTCTTAAAGGATGCCGAAGCACGTTATGATATCAAGTATGTTGATGATCTCAATAAGCACATGGAGGAAAACAACGCATATCGGCATGCCCGGCCATTCCATGTTACAATTTTTGCGCAAACACAAGCGGGACTAAAAAATTTATTTAAGCTAGTGTCATTATCAAACGTCGAGTATTTCTATCGGGTTCCGCGGATTCCACGGACAGTCCTCACAAAGTATCGGGAAGGTCTATTGTTAGGAACCGCTTGCTCCTCGGGAGAAGTATTTACTGCTATGATGGAAAAGGGTTATCCACAAGCAATGGAAAAGGCTCGCTATTATGACTTTATAGAAGTTCAACCTAAGCCTAATTATGCTCCATTACTAGAACAACATGTAATTGCTGATGAATCTCACCTTGAAGATATTTTGAAGAACATGGTTAAATTAGGGGATGAACTTGAAAAGCCGGTAGTGGCAACAGGAGATGTTCATTACCTTGATCCGCACGATGGAATTTATCGTAAAATTTTGATTAACTCTCAAGGAGGAGCAAATCCCCTAAATCGAACCGAGCGACCAGATGTGCATTTTCGGACAACTGATGAAATGTTAAATGAGTTTGCCTTTCTTGGCGCAGAAAAAGCCCATGAAATAGTAGTAGAAAACAGTAATAAAGTTGCAAACGAAATAGGTGATATTCGACCGGTAAAAGATAAGCTATACCCTCCACACATGAAGGGGGCCGAACAGGAAATCCAAGATCGGACCTGGAATACTGCGCGAAAATGGTATGGGAATCCTTTACCGCAATTAGTTAAAGATCGAATTGAGCTGGAGCTGAATAGTATTGTAAAAAATGGTTTCTCTGTCCATTACTTAATAGCTCAACGTTTAGTTGCCAAATCAAATAAAGACGGTTATTTAGTTGGTTCACGGGGGTCTGTTGGTTCAAGTGTTGTTGCTACGCTTTCAGGAATCACAGAAGTTAATCCATTACCACCTCATTACCGATGTCCTAATTGTCAATATAGTCATTTTTATACACAAGGTGAATATAGTTCAGGATTTGATTTACCCGATAAGAAATGTCCTAAGTGTGGTACTTTAATGGTTAAAGATGGTCATGATATTCCGTTTCAAACTTTCCTTGGCTTTAAGGGAAATAAGGTGCCGGATATTGATTTGAACTTTTCTGGTGATTATCAACCAATTGCCCATAACTATATGAAAGTTCTTTTTGGTGAGAAAAATGTATTCAGGGCCGGAACAATTGGTACCGTTGCAGATAAAACTGCTTATGGGTATGTGAAAGCTTATGAGCGCGACACTGAGAAAGAGTTTCGAAAAGCAGAGGAAGATCGTTTAGCCAAAGGAGCCACAGGTGTAAAGCGGACAACTGGGCAGCACCCAGCGGGGATCATAATTGTTCCAGATGATATGGATATCTATGATTTTACCCCAGTTCAGTATCCTGCCGATGACCAAACTGCCGCTTGGGAAACGACGCACTTTGATTTCCACTCTATTCACGATAATATTCTCAAGATGGATATTTTAGGCCATGATGATCCGACAATGATTCGTGCCCTTCAAGACCTTTCGGGAATTGATCCACAGTCAATTCCGATGGATGATCCCGGAGTGATGGCACTCTTCTCTAGTCCTAAAGTTCTCGGTGTAACTGAAGAGCAAATACAAAGTAAAACTGGAACTTTAGGGTTGCCGGAATTCGGTACCCGCTTTGTTCGGGGGATGCTAGAAGATACTCATCCGAAGAATTATTCGCAGTTACTTCAGATCTCGGGGCTATCTCATGGTACTGGTGTGTGGTTGGACAATGCTCAAGAATTGATTAAACAAGGAATTGCGACAATTGCAAATGTTATTGGATGTCGTGATAACATTATGACCGACTTGATCCACTATGGGCTAGATTCGGAAATTTCATTTCAAATTATGGAGCATGTGCGAAAGGGACGCGGGATTCCAGAAGACTGGCAGAAAAAGATGCATGAAGCAAACGTACCACAGTGGTATATGGATTCTTGCTTGAAGATTAAGTATATGTTCCCACGTGCACACGCGGCAGCCTACGTTTTAATGGCCCTGCGGATTGCCTATTTCAAAGTTTATTTCCCACTGGTTTATTATTGCGCATTTTTCTCTGTCCGTGCTGATGATTTCGACGTTGTTGCAATGTCTCATGGAAAAGATGCCGTAAAACAACGGATGAAGGAAATTAATGATAAAGGTAATGACGCAAGTGCAAAGGAAAAGAACTTACTAACGATTCTTGAATTGGCAAATGAGATGCTGGAACGGGGCTTTAAGTTTAAGATGGTCGATATTGAAAAATCTGATGCCTCTAATTGGCTAATCGATGGCGACGCATTAATTGCTCCATTTCGTGCGGTTCCTGGTTTGGGATTAAATGTTGCTAAGCAGATTGTTGCCGCCCGTGAGGAACGACCATTCTTATCAAAAGAAGATTTAGCTGAACGGGGAAAGGTATCACAAACGCTTATTGATTTTCTGACCGATAATCATGTGCTGGATAAATTGCCGGATGAAAATCAACTTAGCTTATTTTAAGGCATAATAAATTAGCTATTTTAAGGTCATTACTTGCTAGTAATCAGCATACATGTTACAATTATTTATGGTAAATAACTCGTGGGAGTGAGCAGTGATGCTCGCTCTTTTTATTGCAGATAATGGAGGTGACACGTTTGAGCAGTGTTGTTGAGACTGTTACAGATCTTGTAACGCCAATTTTACAGGACCATGGTTTTTACTTATACGATTTAGAATTTGTAAAAGAAGGTAAGAGCTGGTACCTCCGCGTTTATATTGACAAGGACGGCGGAATTACAATTGAAGACTGTGCTATCGTTAGCGATGAATTGAGTGAGGCATTAGATAATGTTGAGCCGGATCCGATTCCGCAGGCCTACTTTTTAGAGGTTTCCTCGCCTGGAGCAGAGCGGCCGTTAAAGAAGGAAGAGGATTATCAACGCGCTATTAATCATTATATTCATGTTTCTCTTTACCAACAGATTAATGGTCAAAAAGTATACGAAGGTACACTAACACAATTATCTGAAAAAGAAATTACGTTGGACTACCTAGATAAGACTCGTCATCGGCAAGTATCGATTGATCGTAATAAGATCGCGCAGGCCCGATTAGCGATTAAATTTTAATATAAAAGGAGTGTTACAAGGTGAGTAAGCCAAAAATTAATACCGAAATGATTGGCGCCCTCAATTATCTTGAAAAAGAAAAGGGTATTAAAAAGGAAGTTGTCATTGAAGCACTTGAACAGGCATTGGAATCAGCATATAAGCAAAATTATGGTGATAAAAATGTTGAAGTTGAATTTAATTCATTGACTGGCAATATCAAGGTATATGCTGTTAAAACTATTACGGACGATGAGGAAGCAGTTGCAGCTGATAGCAATGAATTTATGAGTTTAGCTGATGCCCGAAAACTTCCCCATGGTCAAGGTTATGATATTGGTGATGAAATTCGCGAAGAAGTAACACCACGCGACTTTGGACGGATTGCTGCACAAACAGCTAAGCAAGTTGTAATGCAACGACTCCGTGAAGAAGAACGAAAGATCGTTTACGATAAATATAAGACATATGAAAATGAAATTATTACGGGGGAAGTATCCCGTGAAGATAAGCGCTTTACATATGTTGACTTAGGTGATGGAGTTGAAGGGGCAATGGGATTCCGAGATAAAATGCCGAATGAACATTACCACGTCCATGACCGGATTCAAGTATACGTATCTAAGGTCAATGATGATCGGCGGGGTCCCCAAATTTTTGTTAGTCGGACTGCTCCAGAATTACTGAAACGGTTATTTGAACGGGAAGTTCCGGAAATCAAAGACGGAACAGTTTTAATTGAAAATATTGCCCGTGAAGCTGGTGATCGTGCCAAAGTAGCAGTATATTCTAATGATCCAAACGTTGATCCTGTAGGAACTTGTGTTGGCCCACGTGGTTCTCGTGTTCAAGCGATTGTTAATGAACTTGATGGCGAAAACATGGATATTGTGGAATACGTTAAAGATCCGGCTAAGTTTATTGCTAATGCTCTAAATCCAGCAGAAGTGTTAGATGTTATCTTTAATGATGACAAGCCAACTAGTGAAAACGAGGGTGTTGATACTGACGAAGATACAGCAACTGAAGAACAAACTGAACGTTCATGTACGGTAGTAGTGCCAGATAATCAACTTTCTTTAGCTATTGGTAAGCGCGGACAAAATGCACGGTTAGCAGCACGGTTAACTAAGTACAAGATCGATATTAAGTCTGCTTCCGAAATGGAAAATCAAGAAACAGAAGATTCAGCAATTGATTTAGAAGAAACTCAAGATATTGATGAGAGTGAAGACTAATAACTAGTTATAAGGCAGCGGGGTGAAATGATGAAAAAGAGAAAAATACCGATGCGTAAAGATATAGTTACCGGTGAAATGATGCCAAAGCGACAGTTAATTCGGGTAGTAAAGAATAAGGAAGATCAGGTTTCCTTAGATCCAACCGGAAAAAAGCCTGGTCGAGGGGCATATATTGCTGTTGATGTTGATATTGCAAAACGTGCTAAGAAAGAAAAAACTTTTGAGAAAGCCTTTCATGTTCAATTAGAGGACACGTTTTACGATGAATTGATCAAGTATGCTGACCACTTACAGGCACGGCAAGAATTATTTGGCAATGATAAATAATGAACAAAAGATTCTCAACCTCCTTGGAATTACCCGCCGGGCGGGCCAGCTTCAAAGTGGTGAAGAAATCGTCTTAAAGAAAATTCAAACTCAAAAGGCAAAGTTTGTGTTCTTAGCTTCAGATGCTGGAAAGGCTAGTAGTAAAAAGATCAGTGATAAATGTAAATTTTACAAAGTCCCCTTTTCAACATTATTTACTAAGAGCCAGCTCAGTCAGGCAACGGGACAATCACGAACCGTTTTTTGTGTGATGCAATCAGGTTTTGCAAGAAAGTTTGAGGAACTATTAACAATGGAATAAGGAGCGTGAGCATATGGCCAAAGAACGAATTTATGAATTAGCTAAGGAATTAAAAATGCCTAGCAAGGACCTGGTTAATGTGGCCAATCGGCAAGGTATGGAAGTTAAAAGTCACATGTCTTCTGTCACTCCAGACCAAGCACAACAATTACGTAAGCTTGTAAAGGGTGAACAAACAACCAACAATCACCAACAATCACCAAAGCATGTTCAACATAGTGCAAATAAAAAGCAAGGCAACAATAATCATCATGCTCAAAATAATGCTCAGCATCATGAAAAAGCACAAAATGAACAGCCGCATAAAAAGAGCAATCAAGGCGGCAATGAAACAAAGGACAACAACCAACGTCATAATAATAACAATGGTCGTTTTGGCGGTAGCTTAAATAATAATGGTAAGCGCTTCAATAAGAAAAATAAGAAAAACAAGAAACATAATAAGAATAAGCGCTTAAGAGAAGTTACTCATAAGCAACCAACTCAACGTAAGGACAAGCCGCTTCCAGAAGTGCTTGAATATACTGATGGGATGAATGCACAAGACCTTGGAAAGATCCTTCACCGTTCCCCAGCAGAAATTGTCAAAAAACTATTTATGCTTGGTGTAATGATTAACCAAAATCAGTCGTTGGATAAAGATACTATTGAATTATTAGCGACGGATTATGGCATTGAAGCAAAAGAAAAAGTCCAAGTTGACGTTTCAGACATTGATAAGATGTTTGAAGATGAGCAAAATAATACTGAAAATCAAGTTTCACGTCCGGCAGTTGTTACTGTAATGGGACACGTTGACCATGGTAAGACCACTTTGCTTGATAAACTACGTCATTCTCATGTTACTGAACATGAGGCAGGGGGGATTACTCAAGAAATTGGTGCCTACCAAGTACATTATAATGACCATCTGATTACGTTCCTTGATACACCAGGACACGCAGCCTTTACTGAAATGCGTGCCCGGGGAGCTAACATTACTGATATTACAGTTTTAGTTGTTGCAGCTGATGATGGTGTGATGCCACAAACTATTGAGGCTATTCACCACGCACAAGCGGCCAATACGCCTATTATTGTAGCGGTTAATAAAATTGATAAACCAGGTGCCAACCCAGACCGAGTAACAGAAGAATTATCAAAATATAATTTGATCCCAGAAGACTGGGGTGGTGACACCATCTTTGTTAAGATTTCTGCTAAGTTCGGTAAGAATATTGATGAATTGCTAGATATGATTTTACTGCAAGCGGAAATGATGGAATTAAAAGCTAATCCAGACCAAAATGCGGCGGGCTCGGTTGTTGAAGCACGACTCGATCAAGGTCGGGGCTCGGTTGCTACCATCCTTGTTCAACAAGGTACACTTCATGTTGGAGATCCAATTGTCGTCGGTAATACTTTTGGTCGTGTTCGGACAATGACTAACGAAAATGGTCGTCGAATTAAGGAAGCAACTCCATCTACACCAGTTGAAATTACTGGGTTAAATGAAGTCCCAGAAGCGGGAGATCGGTTTGTCGTCTTTGATGATGAAAAGACTGCTCGTGCGGCTGGTGAAGAACGGGCAAAACGAGCAATGGATAAGGAACGGCAAAAGACTTCTCACGTGACATTAGATAATTTATTTGCCACAATGAAGAAGGGGCAAATGAAGACTCTTCCAATCATTATTAAAGCCGATGTTCAGGGTTCAGTTGAGGCCTTAAGTCAAAGTTTGCAAAAAATTAAAGTTGATGGCGTTAGAGTAGATATTATTCATCAAGCCGTTGGTGCAATTAATCAAAGTGATGTTACTTTAGCCGAGGCTTCAAATGCTGTTATCATTGGTTTTAATGTTCGTCCAACAGCAGTAGCTAAGACATTAGCTGATTCTAATAGTATTGATATCCGTCTTCACCGGGTTATTTACGATGCTATTGAAGAAGTTGAAGATGCGATGAAAGGGATGCTTGAACCTGTTTATAAAGAAGAAACGATTGGTCAAGTTGAAGTTCGTCAAATCTATAAGGCTTCTAAAATTGGTACTATTGCGGGAGGAATGGTTATTTCCGGTAAAATTACCCGCGATGCTAAGGTACGCTTAGTTCGTGACGGTGTTGTTATTTATGAAGGTGAATTAGGTAGTCTTAAGCGTTTCAAAGATGATGTCAAAGAAGTTAAACAAGGGTATGAGTGTGGTTTAACAATTGAAAATTACAACGACATTAAGGAAATGGATGTTATTGAAGCTTACAAGATGAAAGAAGTTCCAGTTAAGTAAAGCTGAGGAGAGATAAAAATGCCAAGTAAACAATATCGAGTAGATCGTCTAGCTCAAGAGATACAAAAAGATGTTGATGAGATTTTGTTGAAGCGGGTACGTGACCCTCGAGTACAAAATGTTACCATTACAGGCGTAGATGTTACTGGTGATCTCCAGCAGGCAACAATTTACTATAGTATTTTATCTGACCTAGCATCAGATGCTGAAAAAGCACAAGCAGGATTGGATAAAGCAACTGGTCTAATTCGTAGTGAATTAGGCGCCCGTCTTAATATTTTTAAGACTCCAGAAATTAAATTTGTAAGAGACCCATCAGTTGCTTACGGAAGTCGAATTGATCAGCTCATTAACGATTTACACAAAAAAGAAAATAATTAGTAAAAAAGCTGGTGAAGGATTAATATTTTCTTCCCAGCTTTTTTGGAGGATTAACGAATGGATGGAATACTTCCTTTATATAAAGAACGCGGAATGACAAGTTTTGCTTGCGTTAGTCGTTTACGCCAAATTTTAAAAACAAGAAAAATTGGTCATTCTGGCACACTTGACCCGGATGTTGCAGGAGTTTTACCGATCTGCATTGGTAATGCAACGAAAGTAGTTGATTATTTGATGCAGTCTGGTAAACAATATCAAGGTGAATTGTTAATTGGCTTTTCAACAACCACGCAGGACCTTGATGGAGAAAAAATTGCTGAAAAACCAGTTGAAACTGAAATTTCAAGCAAAAAAATTAAAGCAGCAATGGCGAAGTTAACCGGAGCTATTACACAAATTCCGCCAATGTATTCTGCAGTAAAAGTAAACGGGAAAAAGCTTTATGAATATGCCCGTGCCGGTGAAACCGTTGAACGGCCTAAACGACAAGTAGAAATTAAAAAGTTTGAGTTGTTAAGTTCCAAATATGATAAAAAAAATAAGCAACAACGAATTCGTTTCAATGTTGAATGCAGCAAAGGAACTTATATTCGTACGCTTGTTGTTGAGTTGGCGCAACAGTTAGGATATCCTGGTGTTATGAGTATTTTAACCCGGCTAAAAAGCGGGGGCTTTACACTTGAGCAAACGCTTAGCTTGGCTGATGTTCAGGATGCAGTAGCAACGCAAACGCTACAACAGTATATGTATCCTCTTGACTACGCCCTAAAGGAATATCCTCAAATAACAATTCAAATGCCTCAATGGAAGAAAGTCCAAAATGGCGGCTGGCTTTCTCCCAACGAACTGAACACAAGCGAGCAGGAAATTGTGTTATTATTTGATGGTCAGGTAAAAGCGTTGTATCATTTCGACACCAAAAATAAGATGTATAAGCCGACGAAAATGTTTGCAATTAAGTAAGGAGAGTGGAATGTGTGCAGGTCATTAAGATACGCCATCCATTGAAGGAAGAATTGATTCCGTCAGGTGATGTTGTGTTAGCAATGGGCTTCTTTGATGGTGTTCATCGTGGACACCAAGCAGTAATTGCGCGTGCACGAAAAATTGCGAAAAAAAAGGGATTACCACTTGCTGTTTTAACCTATGACCATGCTCCTGGGATTGTTTATCGTCAATATAAGGGGGGCTTTAAATACTTATCAACAGTAAATAGAAAATTGGAGCTGCTGGAGAAATTAGGGGTCGATATTGTTTACCTAGTAAGCTTTACATCTGCGTTTGCTAACTTAGTACCGCAACGGTTTGTTGATCAGTATTTAATAGGCTTTCATGCGCAAACGGTAGTTGCCGGATTTGACCATACTTATGGCTTAGCTGAAATTGCGTCAATGGATTTGTTGCCTAAATATGCAGCCAATCGGTTTGAAGTTGTAACAGTTCCTAAGTTTACAGAAAATGATAGCTCCCAAAAAATTGGTTCACGAGAAATTCGTCAGCTTATTGATAAGGGCAACGTGAAAGCTGCTAATGATGCCCTAGGTTATACTTACCAGACAACGGGGTTAGTGGTTCATGGCTTAGCGCGAGGCCGGACTCTTGGGTTCCCGACGATTAATGTTGAGTATCCAGAAGAAGAACGAATTCCGGGGATTGGGGTATATGCTGTAAGTGTCAAAATAGGCAATAATTGGTATGGCGGCATGGCTAGTGTAGGCCATAATATAACTTTTGGCGATAGCAACCAATTAACGGTGGAGATCTATCTCTTTGATTTTCACCAAATGGTATATGGTGAAGAGGTGTTAGTTCACTGGCATGATTATCTTCGTGGAGAAGAAAAATTTGCTGGCGCTACGGAATTGGTAGCACAAATGAGACAAGATGAACAAAACGCGCGAAAAATATTGGATACTATAAAAAATAAAGAGATTTGAGATGGTCATTATATTGGGCGATATGCCACGACATTCTCAAATCTCTTTTTTAGTGACGACTTCCGCGATGATTAGTGGTTTGATTAATCTTATGAATATTGCGTTCAAATTTAAATCCGCCATCAGTAACTAGTTTAAAATGACGCATTTTACCATTAAAAGGTTTACCGTTTAAGCGGGTTGTGGTCCAATTTCGCATAATTTCGGTCATGTTAGATAATGATTTTAATTGGCCTGGCTTATTCTCTTTAATTGCAGCTTCTTTAATATCTGATTGTAACCGGTAAATAAGGTTATTATGGTATTCCAATAGTTCGTTTGTAAGTGGGGCGTTACGGTACTTATTAAATAATTTTTGAATTAATAACATAGCTTCTTCAGTGTTTTGCGGTTGAATATAACGATGGTCTTTATGCTTCATCCTAGAAAACTCCTTTAAATTGTTTGACGTTTCTTGACTTTTAGACTGGTAATTGGTATATTATACAGTGTGTTTAGCACTTGACCCTAATGAGTGCTAAAAGGGGAAGTGATATTTGATGCTAACACAACGCCAGAAAAAGGTTCTGCAAGCGATTGTACGTCAATATACGTCAACTGGTCAACCGGTTGGATCCAAACATCTCGCAGAAAAGTTGCCGTTTAAGGTCAGTTCAGCGACTGTACGTAACGAAATGGCAATTTTAGAAGATAATGATTTGATCCTAAAAGAGCACTCCTCATCAGGTCGGGTTCCATCTAAGCAGGGTTATCGATATTACGTTGATAACCTTCTTGACCCGCAGGCGGTTACAGATAACGACCTAGTAGTGATTCAAAACTCGTTAGGAACTGGATTCCAAAAGATTGATGAAATTATTTCGCATTCAGCAGATATCTTATCAAACTTAACTTCATATACTGCATTTACTTTGAAACCGGAACAAGAAAGTGTCCGACTTAGTGGATTTAGAGTTGTGCCACTTGGTAATCATAAAGTTATTGCAATTCTGGTTACTGATAGCGGAGAAGTTGAAAGTCAATCATTCACCTTGCCAAGAGACATCGATACCGATGCAATGCAAGCAGTTATTCGGATGATTAACGATCAGTTAGTAGGCTTAACGCTTTCAGAAGTAGTGAAACGGCTGAAAGATGATATTCCATTGCGGGTGGTACATTATATGCACAGTCCTGATGGTTTCTTAGACATCTTTGATAATGTTTTATCGCAGGCGGCACGAGAAAGATTCTTCGTTGGTGGTCGATTAAACTTGCTAGATTTTGCAAGTACAAATGATCCACATACAATTCAGGCACTCTATGGTTTGTTAGACAGAAATGACAATCTATCAAATCTGTTAGATCCTACTCTGTCGTCAGAGAGTGAAGTTAATGTTAAAATCGGTCAAGAAATCTCAAAGAATAAGCTCCTTGATGATTATAGCTTAATCACAGCAAGTTATAATGTTGAACAATATGGAAAAGGGATTATCGCTGTGCTGGGTCCGACCAGAATGCCATATTCTCGAACGATTGGAATTGTGAATGCATTTCGTCAAGAATTAGCAAAACGACTATTAGATTTCTACCGTCACTATTATGATTCATAGGAGGCGAGTTAATTGGCCAAAGAAAAACAAGACAATCAGCCAAAGCCTACAAAAGATGAAAAGGCTCCTAAAACAGAAAATAAAAAAGAAATTCCTAACAAGGAAAAGGATCAGGTTTCAAAACTAAAAAACGAAATTACTGACCTAAAGAAGCAGCTCGCTGATAAAGACGACAAATATTTACGGGCAGAGGCTGAAATCCAGAATATGACTAATCGCTTTAATAAAGAGCGTGCGCAAATCTTAAAATATGATGGTCAAGATTTAGCTAAGTCAATTTTACCTGTTCTGGATAACCTCAAACGAGCATTAGCAATTGAAGTTGTTGATGAAAATGGCAAGCAGCTAAAGAAAGGAATTCAAATGGTTCATGATCATCTAGTAAAAGCACTGACTGACCATGATATCACTGAAATTGAAGCTGAAGGGAAACCATTTGATCCTACACTACACCAGGCTGTTCAAACTGTTCCGGTTGAAGAAGGACAGAAACCGGAAACAGTTGTTAATGTTCTTCAAGCAGGATATCAACTAAAAGATCGAGTATTACGGCCCGCAATGGTAGTTGTAGCTCAATAAATTTATGAGAGAAGGAAATAAATTATGGCAAGTAATAAGATTATTGGTATTGATCTAGGTACTACTAACTCTGCAGTTGCTGTTATGGAAGGTAACGAACCTAAGATTATCACTAACCCAGAAGGTAGTCGGACTACACCATCTGTCGTATCGTTTAAGAACGGTGAAACGCAAGTTGGTGAAGTTGCAAAACGGCAAGCAATTACAAATCCTAACACAATTTCATCAATCAAGAGTCACATGGGTGAAGCAGGATACACAGTTGAAGTTGATGGTAAAAAGTATACACCACAAGAAATTTCAGCAATGATTCTTCAATACATTAAGAAGTACGCTGAAGATTACATTGGTGATACTGTTACTCAAGCGGTTATTACTGTTCCAGCATACTTTAATGATGCTCAACGGCAAGCTACTAAAGATGCTGGTAAAATTGCCGGCTTAGATGTTAAGCGGATTATTAACGAACCAACTGCTTCATCATTAGCTTATGGACTTGATAAGAAAGACAAGGATGAAAAGATTCTTGTTTATGACCTTGGTGGTGGGACTTTTGATGTTTCCATTCTAGAATTAGGTGACGGTGTCTTCCAAGTCCTCTCAACAAATGGTGATACTCACTTAGGTGGGGACGACTTTGACCAAAAGATTATGGATTGGTTAATTGAAGACTTTAAAGAAGAACATGGTGTTGACTTATCCCAAGACAAGATGGCCCTTCAACGTTTGAAGGATGCTGCTGAAAAGGCTAAGAAAGATTTGTCTGGTGTTCAAGAAGCTCAAATCAGCTTACCATTTATTTCAGCTGGTGAAAATGGCCCACTACACCTAGAAAAGACCCTAAGTCGTGCTCAATTTAACCAATTAACTAATGACTTAGTAGAACGGACAAAGCAACCGGTATTAAACGCATTGAAGGATGCAGACCTTTCATTTGATGATATTGATGAAGTAATTTTAAACGGTGGTTCTACTCGTATTCCGGCTGTTCAAGAAATGGTAAAGGAATTAACAGGTAAGGAACCTAACCATTCCATTAACCCTGATGAAGCGGTTGCTCTTGGTGCTGCTATCCAAGGTGGGGTTTTGACTGGTGATGTTAAGGATGTTGTTTTACTTGATGTTACGCCACTTTCTCTTGGGATCGAAACCATGGGTGGTGTCTTCACTAAGTTAATTGATCGTAACACAACTATCCCAACTTCAAAGAGCCAGATTTTCTCAACAGCTGCTGATAATCAACCAGCCGTTGATATTCACGTTCTTCAAGGTGAACGTCCAATGGCTGCTGATAACAAGACGCTAGGAAACTTCCAGCTTACTGACATTCCAGCTGCTCCTCGTGGTGTTCCTCAAATCAAAGTTACTTTTGATATTGATAAAAACGGAATTGTTAATGTTTCTGCTGAAGATCAAGGTACTCATAAGAAGCAAAATATTACAATCAAGTCTAATTCTGGTTTGAGTGATGAAGAAATCGAACGGATGAAGAAAGACGCAGAAGAACACGCTGAAGCCGATAAGAAGAAGAAAGAAGAAGTTGACTTGAAGAATGAAGTTGACCAAGAACTCTTCCAAGTGGACAAGACCTTAAAAGAAGTTAAGGGTAAGGTTCCTGAAGAAGATATTAAAAAGGCTGAAAGTGCTCGCGATGATTTAAAGAAAGCTAAGGAAAGCGGTAACCTTGATGATATGAAAGCTAAGAAGGATGCCTTAAATAAGGTAATTCAAGATCTTAGTGTAAAGCTATACCAACAAGCTCAAGGTGCACAAGGCGGCGCTGCTAATGGTCAACCTGGTGGTAACAGTCAAAACAATAACAACAACGGTAATGATGATAATACTGTTGATGGTGACTTCAAGGATGTTACACCAGACGACAAGAAATAGTTTGAAATAAACAGTCTTAAAATGTAGTGTAAAAGCCAAAGGCCAACCTAAAACGGACTTTGGCTTTTACTTTCGTTTGCTAGCTGTGGTATAACTAAACAAGCAACAAATTAATGAGGTATTTATATGGCAGAACAAGATTATTACGACATTTTAGGTGTCTCAAAGGATGCGTCCGAAAAAGACATCAAGCGTGCATATCGCCGGCTTGCGGCAAAATACCACCCAGATGTTAACCACGAGCCTGGTGCAGAAGAAAAATTTAAGAAAATTAACGAAGCATATGAAACATTGAGTGATAGTCAAAAGCGAGCTCAATATGACCAATTTGGTTCTGCTGGGCCACAGGCAGGCCAAGGGTTTGGCGGCTTTGGCGGTGGTCAAACATATTCAAACTTCGGTGGCGGTTTTGATGACATCTTTAGCCAATTCTTTGGCGGCGGCGGTAGAACTCGGCGTGATCCAACTGCTCCCCGACAAGGTCGAGATTTACAATATTCAATGACGCTTGACTTTATGGATGCTGTTTTTGGTAAAACAACAACAATTAAATATGATCGTGATGCTGAATGTAAGACCTGTCATGGAACAGGAGCTAAACCGGGTAAGTCACCAGTTACATGTTCTCGCTGTCATGGAACAGGGGTCGTTGTAAATGTTCGTCAAACACCGCTCGGAAATATGCAGACGCAAACGACTTGTCCAGAATGTAATGGTACTGGTAAAATTATCAAACCAGAAGATCGTTGCAATACCTGTCATGGTGCTGGACATGTCCATGAACGGCATGAACTTGAAGTCAAGGTTCCTGCCGGCGTTGATGATGGACAGCAAATGCGTCTTCAACATCAGGGTGATGCTGGGGAAAACGGCGGTCCTGCTGGGGACTTGTATATTGTCTTTCGGGTAACACCAAGTCGCGAATTTAGGCGTGATGGTTCAACAATTTATGTTGATCGCGATATTTCCTTTGCTCAAGCAGCATTAGGGGATGAAGTAAAAGTTAAGACTGTTCACGGTGATGTTGATTTAAAGATTCCTGCTGGAACGCAATCAGAAACTAACTTCCGCCTTCGTGGCAAGGGTGTTCCACACCTTAATGGTAATGGAAATGGCGATGAACATGTCACTGTTCATGTTAAGACACCTAAGAGCTTAAATAAGCGCCAACGCGAAGCAATGATGGCATTTGCAGCCGCAAGTGGTGAAGATGTTAAGGGCGTAAAAAAGACTGTCCTTGATAAATTGCGTGACGCCTTTGAGGATAAATAATTTTTGAATAACGAGTGTCTATGAATAGGCATTCGCTATTTTGCTATCTAGAACTTTTCTATTATAATTGGGATTTGGTATACTAGATAAAGAATAATCGTTGAAAGTGAGTCTTTTTAAATGAACCTAGAAGAAATGAAAGAACGCCAAAAACACATTCGGAATTTTTCGATTGTTGCGCATATTGATCATGGAAAATCAACGCTAGCTGATCGGATTTTAGAAATGACAGATTCAATCAGCAAGCGTGAGATGAAAAACCAAATTCTTGACGATATGCCGTTGGAACGTGAACGAGGAATAACGATCAAACTAAATGCAGTGGCCCTGACGTACCATGCTAAAGATGGTGAAGATTATATATTCCATTTGATTGATACTCCCGGACATGTTGACTTTTCGTATGAAGTTTCCCGCTCATTAGCAGCGTGCGAAGGGGCGGTCTTAGTTGTCGATGCCACTCAAGGGGTGGAGGCACAGACACTGGCTAATGTTTACTTGGCTCTTGATAATGACCTTGAAATTCTTCCTGTTATTAATAAGATTGACCTGCCATCCGCTGATCCAGCTGGTACTAAGAAGCAAATTGAAGATGAAATTGGTCTTGATACTGATGAGGCCGTAGATATTAGTGCCAAAACTGGTATGGGTGTTGATGAAGTCCTCGAAAAAATTGTAAAAGACATTCCGGCGCCAACTGGTGACTTAACGGCGCCATTGAAAGCCCTGATTTTCGATTCTAAATATGATGATTATCGCGGTGTTGTTCTTAGTGTTCGGATTGTTGAAGGAACAGTAAAGAAGGGCGACCGAATTAAATTAATGAACGGTGGTACAGAGTATGAAGTGGCTGAAGTTGGTATCAACTCACCGAAGCCACTTGCCCGAGATGTCTTGATGGCAGGGGATGTTGGATACATTACAGCTGCTATTAAGGACATCAAGGATACCAGAGTTGGGGACACGGTTACCAGTGCTGCTAATCCGACAGATAAGCCATTGGAAGGATATCGGCAGATGACTCCAATGGTATATGCTGGATTGTATCCAACTGATAATGCTAAGTTTAATGATTTACGTGATGCCTTAGAAAAATTGCAGCTTAACGATGCCGCTTTGACTTTTGAACCAGAATCATCACAAGCACTTGGCTTTGGTTTTCGATGTGGTTTTCTTGGATTGCTTCACATGGATGTTATTCAAGAACGGTTAGAACGAGAATTTAATTTAGACTTAATTACCACGGCCCCATCAGTTACTTATCATGTTGAGTTAGCTGATGGAACAACAAAAGAAGTGGAAAACCCCGCTGAGATGCCAGACGCTTCATCAATTAAGGCTATCAAAGAACCTTATGTGCGTGCCTCTATCATGGTTCCTAATGATTATGTCGGACCAGTAATGGAACTTTGCCAACGTAAGCGGGGTGATTTCGATACGATGGAATATTTAAGTGACACCCGTGTTAACGTAATTTATCATATTCCATTATCAGAAATTATCTTTGATTTCTTCGATAAACTAAAGAGTTCTACTCGGGGATATGCATCTTTAGACTATGAGATTGATGGTTACCGGCCAAGCAATCTGGTTAAAATTGATATACTTCTTAATGGTGATAAGGTTGACGCGTTAAGTTTTATTGCGCACCGTGATTTTGCGGCGGAACGTGGTCGTGAAATTACAGCTAAATTAAAGAAAATTATCCCACGGCAAAACTTTGAAATTCCAATTCAAGCAGCAATCGGTTCTAAGATTATTGCTCGAACAAACATTAAAGCATATCGAAAAGATGTTACCGCACGGATTCACACTGGGGACCCAGACCGGCGAGCCAAGCTATTGGATAAGCAAAAACGTGGTAAGAAGCGAATGAAAGCTGTTGGAAAGGTTGATATTCCACAAGAAGCCTTTATGGCCGTTTTGAAGACCGATGAGCAATTGGACGAGAAGTAAATGTTGATATAATAACATTTCTAACTTGCTAGATTTCACAAAGTAGACCGATTTATAGACCAATTAAAGTGTTTTGCCCACCAGAAACAAAAAGTTCGAGGTTATTCATGACTTCGAACTTTTTATTTTTTATCATAATGATCAGGTAATAATAAATGGCGTATTATAGAGAGGAGAATCATTGTTATGGCTCTAAATATAAAGGGAGGAAACTTACTTATGCAAAATAAAGATGCGTGTACGTCAATTATGGTTGGGAAAAAGGCATCACTGGATGGCAATGTTTATATTGCAAGAAATGAAGATCGGGTAAAAGCAATCGAGCCTAAACGTTTTTTAGTTAAACCGGCAGTAGCGGACCGCCATGAAACTTATGTATCGCCATACAATAAAGTAACGGTTCCATTGCCAACAAGCAGCATGCGGTACACATCAACACCCTCATTAGATCAAAATGCTGGTCCAAATGAGGAAGATGGAATTAACGAAGCCAATGTTGCAGCTTCATTTACTGAAAGTGTCTATGCTAATGATCGAGTATTAGCTTATGACCCCTTTATCAAAAATGGGTTAGCTGAAGATTCGCTGTGCACCTTAGTCTTGCCATTTATTCACTCTGCTCGGGATGGAGTTGAGTATACTGGAAAATTAATTGCTAAATATGGTTCTGCAGAAGGTAACGGGATGCAATTTGCTGATGAAGATAATATTTGGTATATGGAAGTAGTAACAGGTCACCAATGGGTTGCGGTTCGTATTCCCGATGATTGTTACGCAGTCACGCCTAACCAGGTGGCGATTGAAGATATTGATTTTAACGATCCTGATAATTATATGTGGTCTGAGGGAATTCAAAAATTCGTCGAAGAACACCAATTAAACCCTGACCATAATCGTTGGGATTTTCGTCATATTTTTGGAACAAGTACGCAAAAAGATCGCCATTATAACACACCACGGACCTGGTTTGCGCAACGTTACCTTAGTCCGCAAGCATCTCAAGGGCAAACCCCAGAAGATGCAGAGATGCCATTTATTCGTAAAGCCGAGTTTAAAATTGCCCATGAAGATATTCAGTACGTCCTAAAATCTCATTTTAATGAAACGCCCTTTGATCCAATGACTGCCGGCCCAGAAAGTAAAAAATACCGGGCAATTTCATTATCACGAACAGCACAGTCACATATTCTACAAGTTCGCGATACTAAAAAATATAAATCAAGTATTCATTGGATTGAATTAGGAGTACCGGCTTTTAATCCTTATGTTCCATTCTTTGCCAATGCAGATGATACTGACGAATCTTACCGAAACGTTCCAGCAACAATGGATTTAAAATGTGCTTTTTGGTTAAATGAGGCTTTAGCAGAAGTAGTAGAAAGCCATTATCATGAATTTATTGAAAAAGATGAAGCATATCAAAAGGAATTGAATGAATGGGCACGACGAAAGATCGCTGAAGTTGACAAGAAAGCAGTAAAACTTACCGGTCAAGCACTGATAGATTACCTAACTAAGCAAAATCATGAAATTGCAGTCCATTATAATCAACGGACGACGGAGCTTTTCTATGAACTATTAACTGCTGGTTGTGAACTTTCAAAAATGTCATTTAAGATGGATCCCAATCTTTAACTTTTGTCCATTGACTTCTTACACTTTAAGATTAAAATATAATTAACTTAAAATGAGAGAAGGATGAAGATGAGGATCAAGGAAAAGGCAGAACGTCAATATTTACAGGATGTTTTTACTAAATTAGGTTTTTCTGCAGAAGATAGTGATTTATTAGCTGATACGCTTGTTGATGCAGATTTGCGTGGTATTTCTTCGCATGGTATTCAACGGTTAGCGTGGTATCGGCGCATGATTAAGGAAGGGACAATTAAGCCTCAAAATAAGGCAAAAATTATTCGAGAATTACCAGGAACAGTACTTGTTGATGCTAATCAAAATATGGGACAGCTTGCAACAGTTTTAGCAACCAATAAAATTATTGAAAAGGCTAAGCGGACAGGGGTAGCAATAGCAGTAATTCGTAACTCAAACCACTTTGGGACTGCAGGGTACTATACCCGCTTAGCGCTAAAAGCAGGGTTAGTTGGAATTGCGCTTACCAATACGCGGCCACTAGTTGTCCCAACCAACGCAACGCAGGCCTTTTTAGGTTCTAATGCCTTTGCCTTTGGCTTTCCTGCTTCTCCTCATCCATTTATGTTTGATGGGGCGACTTGTGTTGTTTCTGGTGGTAAAATTCAGGTTCATGCTAAAAAGGGTGAGAAGCTCCCGGGTGAATGGGCAGTTGATGGGCAACGTCAGTTAGTAACAGATGCTGAAAAAGCAGAAGACATTCTTGCCACTGCGGCATTTACAGAGGGGGAACAAAAGGGCGGTGGTGTCCTAACTCTTGGTGGTAATAGTGAAGTAAATTCAAATTATAAGGGAATGGGTAACTCCCTAGTGATTGAATTATTAACAGGGATTTTAGCTCAAGGTTCAATTTCAGCAGATACTGTTAGTGGCAAACACGATTTTAGTCAATTTATAATGGTATTTGACCCAGCCTTTTTCGGTGATCCAGAGGTTCTTAAAAAAGATGCTACAGCAATGCTTGACCGGGTTCGGCAACTTGAGCATGTACCTGGCAAAGAAATTTGGGTGCCAGGTGACCGTGAGTACCGTCTTTTAGCAACAAATCAAGAAAAAGGCGTATTAATTGATAAAAAAACTTATCAAGAGATGAAAGAAATTGGTGACGAATTAGCCGTTTCTGTTCCCCAATCAAATTAAGTGCTTTCTAAAATATACGTTTCCTAACTTAGGATCCTGAAAGTGGTAAACTGGGGTTATTAGGGAAAAAGGGGCGTTATAAAAATGGAAAATCGCGAATTAGTAATGTTTTGGCTTGCTGGTGATCACCGATTAGCAATTCAAAAGGGCTTAACTCCCGCAATTTTGGCGAGTGAACTTAAGAAAAAAGGCTATCAGGATGGTTTAATAAAAGACTTTCTCAATGATTTTGCTCGTGATTTAAGAAACGACCACTAATAATTATGGGACCAATATTTGACCAAACAGAAAAAGAGGCTGGGAATTAACTATTAAATTCCTTCCTCTGAATATTAAAATCCGAACCATAATTTTTGATTTTCCAG
>NZ_RDBR01000030.1 GCF_009663775.1 Lactobacillus sp. 0.1XD8-4 | reverse complement strand
ATCTAGTTGCCTAGAAAAATATTTATTCAATTTTAAAGCAAGAACATACAGGTTCCAACTTTAAGGGTACACGTCACAGGAATTTCCTGCCTCATCTTTTTTATCGTCCGCCAACGATTGTCGTTGTCTCATCTTCTAAACGTTCAATCAATGTATCAGCATCAGCCTTAAAGTCATCAATGAATGTACTTGCTTGGGGATGGATGCGTCCAACTTCTTTTCCCATAAAGTCAGTAACTACTAAGTCATCACCCTGCCAATTAACATCATCATAATGTCCTTCAAGCGCTTCATCAAAAAATGCTTGGAGAATATCCCGAACAGCATTTTGAATAACAGTTGTCTCATCAGCTTGTTCACCACGAACTTGATGCTGGGCAAGCTGCATCGCTACTTCTTCCATATTTTCTGGAATTTCAACACTCATCATGGATTCCTCCTCGATAAATTATTAATGACGACGAATTTTACGACGTGCTTTTTTACTGAACTTAATTCCTTGAAGCGACTTCTTTTTACGCTTCAATTGTGGATCCATTTGTGGTTTAGCTACCACTTGTTGTTTTTGTTGCATTTCACGTTGGCGCTTGAGCAACCGTTTTCGCTCATATTCGCCCCATGGATTCAATAATCCTCGCATAAAGTCTGCTACTTCTTGCTTATGTTCGTCCATCCATGCTTCGGCAACATCAGCATCATCCGTATCAATGCCGTTACTATTGATGAATGATAACACTAACTGTGTTTCTCGTTCATCACGATTTAATGATGCTAACATATCCTCAGATGGTTGCATATTTGCAATTGACTTCAAACCTAGCTTATATTGTTCCATATCAATATAATCATTTTGTTTCATATATTCAAACAAAGCCTGCGCACTTGGTACAATATTATGAATTTGCTTAATCGAAATATGCGGATCTAATGGCATCATCATCCCAAGAACACGTTGTAAATTACTAAAAGTCCAGTGACCAGGGTATTCGCCACACTCTTGAACCATCAATTCTAGAAATTCTTGGATAACATATAGCAATTCAACATTATCTAAGTCAAGATCGCTAAATTGTGGTGCTGTTGCAATTGCTTTTTGAATATCAGCTAATAAATCCTTGAACCTTTCTGGCGTCCAAGTAATTTCTTTTTTAGTCGCCGCAGCTTTGGCTGGTTTTTGAGTACCATCTGCAACGTCATCTTCCTTGCCGTGTAATTGTGCCCACGTTTTATGAGCCTTCCGACATTCATTCATGTTTGTCCGTTGCTCTTCCATTGCCTTAACAATCTTCGCAAGATTGTCAACCTTCAAAAACTCCTGGTAAGCACGCAAAACTGGTACTACCGCAATCCCAAATTGATTAGTTAATGCTGGATCAGCGATAAATTCCCCGACCATGACCGACTTTACTGCTTCTGGTGTCCAAGTAGTATCGGTCAAATGCTGATCATTTGCCATCTGTTTATTAAAACGAGTCAAAATATCTTGTGCATGTTTTTGCTGATTAGCAGATAACTGATGATAGTTGGACGAAGTAAGAAACTGGTCAATATGCTGTTCTTGTTCGTTCATTATCTATTGTCCTCCGTCTTTAAATTGAATTTTCCTTTCTATCATATCATAATTATATCTAGTAAATATAACTAGATTATTAATCTATGAGGAGATATTGGACGAATGCAACGCAAAAAGATTCAAGAAGCAATGAAGAATGTCTATTTTCAAAAATGACTGCCAACGGTTACCACGAAATTGAGCAGGAGATAGCCGAATTGCAAAAACAACGACCTGCTAAGATTGAACAGTTAAAAGCCGCACGGGCGCTGGGGGATTTATCAGAAAACACCGAATATAGTACCGCTAAACGCGAACTTCGCCATCTTGAAAGTCGGCTACGCTATCTCAACAAGCAACTGCAATACGCGCAAATTGTAACACCTACTAATGATAATACTGTCGACCTTGGAACAACCGTTACACTTGAATTTGAAGATGATGCGGAACAAGAAATCTATCACATTGTCGGTAAACAAGAAGCTGATATCGCTAAACAAAAGATTTCATTCGATTCGCCATTAGGACAGGCAATTATGCATCAGGCAGCCGGTAAAACCGTAACTGTTGTTGCACCGCAATCTTCGTATAAAGTAACAATCATCAAAGTTGAACTATAAAGCTGATAAGTTACTTAATAGCAGTTTTTATTACCCTCGAAAATTTTTAAATTTATTAAATTAGTCGATAGGCTTACCACTCCGCCAATTGCGATAATATTAGTCCTCGTTTCTACCAAAAATAGGGGCTTGCATCGAAAATCATGACCCGCTATACTATTAAACGTTGCTTTTTCGCAAGCACAATATCTTGTGCCGTGATAACCAGCACAAGGCGAACAAATACAATATATAGTATAGGGAGTTTTATTAATGATTAGCAATTATTTAAAGTTTCTTGCCCACCAGCTAAAGGGCTGGCCCCAGCAAAATTATTACCTCTTTTTCTTTAGCCTCGGTTGCCAAGTTATGACCCTGGTAAGCGCACCAATTACTTGGGTTACTGTAATTACTTTTATCGGAACCACACTCGGCGTATTATGCGTATTAGCAATTAACGCGGCCAAATCAGTGAATGGTTTCCTTGGTATTTTATCTGCAATTTGTTTCATTATCGCTGGCTTTAGCGCTAAAAACTACTTAAGCATTGTTGAACAAATCGCTTATGTTATTACCCTCGACCTCCCCGTACTCCTTTCTGCAAATTGGAATGTCAATATGGCATCAAAAATCCGGAAATTTAATGCTCGTTCATGGTCAATCGCAATCCTTGCAACAGTGCTAGTTTATCTTATTTCCGGATATTTAATTGGTACCTTAACTGATGATCCGCGTCCATGGATTGATGCTATTAGTTTTTCAATTAGTTTAACAGCCGGTGTTATTTGCTTTCTCCGCTTTAATAATCAATATTTCTGGTGGCTGGCATCAGGACTGGCCCAGCTTGTTCTTTGGTTTGTATCTTACCAACAAGGATCAGCTACCCTCGCAATGGCTGTTAATAGTTCAATCTATTTAATTAATGATGTTCTCGCCTTTACCATCTCACCATGGTACAACGAACGTGAGCGTCAGCGTTTAAGTAAAGAGGAAGCAGCTTACGCTAAAAAGTTGGGCTTAGAATAATAATTAAGCAGCGGGTGAGAGATTTTAGTTTTCTCAACCGCCGCTTTTTTAATACTGCTTATTATATTCATATACTAATTCTGGTTCACGCCCCGTGCGATGATAGGCGTTTAATGCATCGATCTTTGTCATTTCACGATCTGTAAGCTCAAAATCATAAATATCAGTATTTTGTGCGATTCGCTCTTCATGAATAGACTTTGGAATAAATGACACGCCATTTTGTAAATGCCAACGTAAAATAACTTGTGCAGTTGATTTGCCATGAGCAACGGCAATTTCTTGTAAAACCGGTTCTTTTAATATGGCTCCCCGACCAAGTGGACTCCACGCCTGAGTAACAATTTGATGGTCACTGTTAAACTTCAGCAACGGCTTTTGTGTCAGTAGCGGATGAAGCTCAATCTGATCAACGACTGGCATTTCTGTTGCTTGGGTGGCTAAGTACTGTAAATGAATCATTTGGTAATTGCTTACCCCGATTGATTTTGTAAGACCTTCCTTTTTCATCGCCTCAAACGCCCGCCAAGTATCAAAGAATGACCGCTCGATTGGCCAGTGAACTAATAGCAGGTCAACATAATCCATTTTTAATTTATGTAATGACTCTTTGACCGAAGCAATTGCCCTTTCGTAACCTTGATTTTCTTCCGCAACCTTCGTTGTCACAAATATATTGTCACGAGGAATAGCTAAACTTTGAAAAGCATTTCCAACCGCTTGTTCATTCCCATATAATTGCGCGGTATCGAATAGACGATAACCTTCATCATAAGCTTTTGCAATTGCGCGATCCATCATTTCCTGTCCATCAACTTTATATAGGCCAAAACCCTCTTGTGGCATTTTATTACCATCAGCTAAGGTCAATATATTATCCTTAATATCCATTATCCACACTTCCTTTTGCCCTATTTTCAAATACCAACCCCCTGAATGTCAAATCTCTGTTGTCCATTCATGATTAATTAATGTATGATGAAGAAAATTGATTATTGAGGGACTCACATGGCAAAAATTTTTATTGTTGAGGATAATTTAGATATTATTCATTCCGTTAAAAACGAATTTACGAAGTGGCAATATAAAGTAATAACAGTTAATGATTGGCATAATGTTGCTGGTGAAATTGAAAAAGCCAGCCCTGACCTAGTTTTATTTGATATTACCTTGCCAACGTTCGACGGCTTTTATTGGATTCAGGAAGTCAGAAAAGCCAGCCAAGTACCAATTATTGTAATATCCGCCGCTGACATTGATGCAAATGTTATGCATGCTGTTGCTGCTGGAGCTGATGACTATATCATGAAGCCATTTTCGCTGACAGTATTGCTCGCGAAAGTGCAGGCATTACTACGACGCAATTCTCATATAAATGATTCTGAAGAGCTGATTTGGGATACTAATTCATTTAATCCGCTAACTAATGTTCTAACAAACTCCAGAGGAACCGCCCAGCTAACACCAACAGAAGGGGCAATGCTACAAGTTCTGCTCAATCACCGCAATAATACCGTTACCAAAGAAGATCTTCTGGAGTGGCTATGGCAAGGTGGTAAATATCTCAATGAAAATACCCTGAATGTTAATATTAGTCGGTTAAGAACAAAACTTAGTCCGCTCGGCTTGAAGCAGTGTATTCGTACCGAACGGGGGATTGGTTACCGCTTGGTGGTTTAATTATGAATAAGCACTTTTACCAACAACTTTTACGGTCAGTTATTCCCGTTATTACTTGTTATCTCCTTTTAGTAGCATTAATGGGAATATTGGTCGTTCTCTATAACTTGCCGCTTATCTTTTGGGGTGATATCATCCGTTTCTCCCTTCCAATTCTAATTATTTGGCTCATAATCGATACCGTCATTAAACGTTCGCGACAACGCCGCCTTAACATGTCTAATTTAAACGGCTTTATCCCCACGACCCCAATGGAAGCAAAATTATTTAAGTTGCTGCTAACACAACAAAATACCCAGCAAGATCGTATTCAAAAGCTACAATTAATGCAGCGGCAACAATTTGATCATCTTGAATTGTTCACCCATGAAATTAAAAATTACCTCACCAGTCTTAACGCGGCAGCTGAAAATGCCCCTAGCGTCAACAATCGTGAAGTTAAAAATAATGTTCGTCAAGCTAATTATTACTTGAATTTATTATTGAATGATGAACGGTTGGCAATGGATACTCATGATTTTGACTTTCAATGGATTAACCTTGCAGACTTAGTTAACGAAATTCTCCAACAAAATTCTGCTATTTTTATCCGCAAGCAACTAATACCGCAAATAACCGGGCTGGCAAATATTAGAATTATGACCGATCAAAAATGGTTGCGGTTTTGTATTGAACAACTATTATCAAACGCAATTAAATATTCCCCCATTGGCAAAGTAATTACTATTTCCTGGGAAATAAATTCATTAAAAATTGCTGACCAGGGAAAAGGAATCGCAGGCAACGACTTACCACGAATATTTGAAAATGGTTTTACTGGGCATAACGGCCACCATAATACTGCTTCAACAGGAATGGGGCTTTACCTTGTTAAAAAAGTTACTGACCAGCTAAACTTTAAAATTAATATTTCTTCTAATAACCAAGGTACGACCGCTATCTTAAGTTTTATTCCCGACAATATCAAGCAAGTATAACTAATATCTTACAAAACTGTAAGGTTCTGCACACTTCTGTAAGTAGGAAGTCGAGCAGAACCTTTTTATAATAAAAGCATCAACATAGTTACTAGCAAGTGTGAAAGGAATATTAATATGACACTACTAAATCTTCAACACGTTCAACGTATATTTAACCAAAACTCAGTTAACCCAGTAATGGCATTAAAGGATATTACCTTTAGGATCGATCAAGGGGAATATGTTGCAATCATGGGTGAATCGGGCGCGGGAAAAAGCACCTTGCTTAACATCATTGCAACCCTTGAGCAAGCTACAACCGGGCAAGTCACTTTAAATGGGCAAGACCTCGGTAAATTATCTAAAGATGAAGCTGCTCGTTACCGGCGCGAACATCTCGGTTTTGTTTTCCAACATTTTAACCTCCTCGATAGCTTATCTAATCGGGACAATATTTATCTTCCCCTTGTTCTTGCTAAAACACCACTTAACGTCATGCAGGAACGGCTAACTCCCTTAGTCAACCGCTTACGGATTGATAAAATTATCGATCGTTTTCCAAGTGAAATTTCTGGTGGACAACAACAACGAATTGCCATCGCCCGAGCCTTGATAACCCAACCAGACCTTCTCCTTGCTGATGAACCTACTGGAGCGTTAGATTCAAATACTAGTAATGAAATTCTTGAACTCTTTGATGATGTAAATAAAAATGGACAAACAATTATTATGGTCACGCATAGTGCCGCTGCCGCTAGTCACGCTAAAAGAACCCTGTTTATTAAAGATGGGCGAATTTATCATGAGCTTTACCGTGGCGACCTTACATTACCTAAATATCAGCAACAAATTAGTCAAACAATGATGACCCTAACGAATGGTGGTGAATAGTATGTTATTTTTCAAATTAATTAATTCTAGCTTTAAGCGTAACCTCAAAATTTATATTCCCTACCTAATTTCAATGACGATGCTCGTTGCAATCAATTATATTTTTAAGGCAGTCGCGGTTAATGATAGTTTAAAAAGTTTACCAAGTGCCAGTGTTACCAAAGCCTTATTAGAGACCGGCTCAACTTTTATTATCCTTGTTACGCTAGCTTTTATGATCTATGTTAACCGTTTCTTATGGCAGCAACGTCATCGGGAAATGGGGCTTTATAGCATGCTTGGCATGACTAGCCGTAACCTCCAGCTCTTAACAATTCTTGAAAAAGTTTATCTTTTTATTCTTAGCTTAATCGCCGGCCTGCTAACAGGAATTATCTTTGACCGGTTAGCTTTCCTGAGCCTTTCCCGTCTCCTAAAAATTGACCGGCTATCGCAGCCATGGATTGAATGGTCTGCTGTCGGTAATACCATTTTTATCATTGGGGCATTCTTTATCCTGCTGATGGTAATTGACCTCGTTAAGCTATTTCGGTTAAATCCCAATGAGTTATGGCACCCTGCATCAAAAAATCTTCGCCGTCACGGAAAGTTCTTTACTTTTGCGGGTCTTATGGGTGCCGCTGCCCTTGCTTGGGCTTATTATCTTACTGTGACCGTGAAGCCTAAAATTTCTGCAATCTCAACCTTTATGTTTGCTGTCATCTTAGTTGTTGTCGGAACTTATCTTATTTTTATTACTGGAAGCATTATTGTCCTTAAACTCCTACAAAAGAATAAACGATACTACTATCATCCCCGACATTTTATCGCAGTTTCAGGGATGTTACAGCGAATGGAACAAAACGGTGCTAGTCTTGCAACAATCTGTCTCTTATGCAGCTCAGTCCTCGTTATCCTTTTTACCTCAATCACTCTTTATGTCGGAATTAATGATACTGTTAATTCTTTCGCCCCTAAAGATATTAATATTATTAGTTCCCAACGCCTTTCCGCCCAGCAACAGTCAACAATTAAAGAAGTTGCCAACGAGCATCATGCCCGGCTCGGTCATTCAATAACCTTTACTACTAGCGCACCGCAATATGGTTACTGGAAAAATGATCGTTTTGTTAGCCAAGGAGGCTTGCAAAATATGACTAACCAGACTACTAGTTCAGTTATTACAATGTCTACTGCAACTTACAATCAAATAACTGGAGCACACAAAAAATTAGGAAAAAATGAAGCATTAATTTATTCCCCAGCAAAAAAGCGGAGCGGAGCATTACAAATTGGGGCACAAAAGTATCACGCAACAAACCTTAACCACTTTAATTACTACTTTAACCCTAGCCATTCGATCTACTCCCCCATCTTTGTCATTACTAATAACCTACCAGCCAACAACGGAACAATTACCGTTACTGGAATCAATTATCGCCTAAATGGCAGTTGTAAAGCCCACCTTAAGTTTGAAAATGACTTGCAAAGTCGGCTTGGTCTATCCAACCTTGCCTATACATCACGGACCAATATCCGCAGCCTCCTTACTGGACTATATGGCGGAATTGTCTTTTTAGGAATATTAATCAGCATCGCGCTCGGAATTACGACGACGGTTGTTATTTATTTCAAACAAATTACTGAAGGTTATGAAGACCAGTATCGGTTTAAAACAATGCAACAAGTTGGCTTAAGCGAAAAAGAGACTGCTAAAAGCATCCACAGCCAAGTCCTGATGGTATTTATGCTCCCCGTTATCGGGGCAATTATTAACCTTGGATTTGCCATCCCGGCCATTCGCCAGATCCTAATCCAATTTAATTTCTACAATGTCCGCTTAATGATTGCTATTGCTGTTACTATCACCCTTATTCTTCTCTGTCTTTACCTTCTTATCTATGGACTGACTACTAGAATGTACCAAAAAATTGTTACCCAAGCATAGAAGCAATAAATTGACATTCATCCTTAAAACGGTTATACTTTAATTACTATTTATAAGTACGACTGAATATGAGGAGATGTCGTTTATGAACAACATAACTTCAATAGCTCAACAATCCTTAGTTTGCTGTTGCTAAGCAAAGAGGCAGATTCTTCTGTCTTATTTAAGCATGGATATTTCCATGTTTCTGCTTAGTAACAGCTTTTTATTTTAATTCAATCGAGGTGATATTTATGAAAACTGATCCTTTAAATATCGGGATTCTCAACTTAATGCATGACAAAGTTGATACACAAAAACGGTTTTCCAAAGTTCTCACAGCAGGGCGTTACGAGGTTAACGTTCAATACTTTTATCCGCAAATGCATTATCAAGCTCGACCAGTTCCAGAGCTTGTTCAAAAAATTTCCTCCCCGCTTGATTTATCCCAAATACATCGGTTTGATGCTTTTATTATTACTGGTGCCCCTATCGAGCAACTTCCATTTAATAAAATCACATATCTAGATGAAGTACATCGATTAATTGATCAATTGGTTACCCACGAGGTGCCACAACTTTATGTTTGCTGGGGAGCAATGGCAGCTGCTAATTATCTTTATGGGATTACCAAAACACCTCTTCCTGAAAAAATTTTTGGTGTTTTTCATAACTATATTCAACACGAAGATCCGTTATTAACAGGTTTAGAGGACGGTTTTCTTGCCCCGCATGCTCGATATGCGGAACTGGACATTAAAAAAATCGTGCGCGATCCCCGTTTAATTATTAATGCTACTACTAAAGATAATCGCTTGTTCTCATTTCGGACCCGTGACAAACATCAATATTTCTTATTCTCACACCTCGAATATGGACAAGATGCCTTATTGAAAGAATACTTACGGGAACGAAATACGCATCCTGGCGTTGAATATATTAAGCCGCAAAACTATTTCCGTGATCCGCTTCATATGAAAGATCCCCAATTTAGCTGGCAGCGAACTCAACGCGTATTCTTTGATAATTGGCTTCAAACTGTTGCTAATGATGCAAAAACAAAACAATTAGTAAAGGAGTAAATACTATGACTGAAATCACTAATTCTATTACCAACTTAATTGGCAATACGCCAATCGTGAAGTTAAACCGGGTTGTTCCTGATGATGCCGCTGACGTTTATGTAAAACTTGAATTCTTTAATCCAGCAGGGTCAATTAAAGACCGGATTGCCCTTGCGATGGTTGAAGAAGCGGAGAAAACAGGTAAACTTCAAGCTGGCGGCACCATTGTTGAGCCTACTTCTGGTAATACGGGAGTAGGCTTAGCAATGGTTGCAGCAGCCAAGGGTTACCAGCTTGTTATCACAATGCCGGAAACAATGAGTATTGAACGCCGAAAACTGATGCAGGGTTATGGTGCCAAATTAGTTTTAACACCTGGTGCAGATGGAATGAAGGGTGCAATTGCAAAAGCAGAAGAACTAGTAAAAGAGAAGGGCTATTTTATGCCAATGCAATTTAATAACCCAGCTAACCCTGATATTCACGAAAAAACTACCGGAAAAGAAATCCTTGAAGCATTCGGTAATGATATTCCTGATGCTTTTGTTGCCGGAGTTGGGACTGGTGGTACATTGACTGGTGTCGGCCACGCCCTGAAAAAAGCTAACCCCGATGTCCAAATTTATGCCCTTGAACCAGCCGAATCACCTGTTTTAAAAGAAGGTAAAGGCGGTAAACATAAGATCCAAGGAATCAGTGCTGGCTTTGTACCAAAAATCCTTGACACTGATGTTTACAATGGGGTTATCGAAATCAAGAGTGACGATGCAATTGCGATGGCGCGTGAGGTTGGTCATAAAGAGGGTATCCTTGTTGGGATTTCTTCCGGAGCTAATATCAAGGGTGCAATTGAGCTTGCTAAAAAGCTTGGTAAGGGGAAGAAGGTTATTACCGTCGCTCCTGATGGTGGTGACCGTTACCTTTCAACTGAATTATTTGATTAATAATTTTTTAGGCATGTAATGAGGAAATTTTCTTGTTACGTGCCATTTTTATGTTGACCGCTACCTTACGTTACCATTTACACTAAGAGCAAAGGAGTGATGATAATGTATACCAGTGGTCAATTAGCCAAAAAAGCAAATGTTTCTATTAGAACGATTCAATATTATGACCGTCGTGGGCTTTTACACGCCCGACGTACCACAAACGGGCTTCGTAATTATAGCAACCAGGATCTCAGACAACTGCAAAAAATATTGATCTATAAAAAGTTAGGATTTACCCTTAATGATATTCAAAAGATTATTAATGATAACGATAACAGTACCCTAAAATCATTAATTGCTCAACGGCAAAACACTATTAGGTACCAAATTAAGGACCTATCAACCCAGCTTAAAAGCCTTAATTATCTCGAAAAGCATTTAATAAAATTTGACGATTTCCCGGGGAATTTTAATCAAGATATTCTTAGTAAGGTACGTCAGGTTAAGAAATTAAGGACCTTGCGAATTTCACTAATATTAGTTGGAATATTAATTGACTTGCTTATATTAGTAAGTATTTTTTACTTTTTCTTACGTCTAAGTAATAGCCTATTATTTATTATTGGTATAGTGATTTGCTTGATTTTGAGTTGGGGCATAACCATGTTTTATTATCAACATACTCAATACTTGTGTCCCCAGTGTCACCATGAATTTACAGTACCGTTTAAAGAATGGTTCTTTGCCAAACATACACCCAGTACCCGTTATCTTTTTTGTAGCAATTGCCATAAGAAAAGTTATTGTATTGAAGAATATCGATAAAAAAGCTTTACGAGGGCTCTCCCTAGTAAAGCTTTTTGATGTTCTCTTATAAAATTGGCGATAATAACCGTGAAAAGTACTGCTTGAATTTTCGCCAGTTTGATTGATTAGCGAAATATTCAGGCGTAAGCAAAGTACTCTTTTCCATATCTTCTTCAAAAATTCTCTTTAACTCAGCCGTTAGTTCTTTGTTATAAGCAAAGGAATTAACCTCAAAATTTAGCCTAAAGCTTCGATAATCCATATTAGCGGAACCTACAGAAGCGATATTGCTCCCACTAATCATAGTCTTAGAATGGATAAATCCATTATCATACTTATAAACTTTCACCCCATTATTTACCAAGTATTTTGCGTAATACTCTGTTGCCCGATAAACAAATGGATGGTCAGGCATACATGGAATCATAATCCGAACATCAATTCCACTCCGCGCTGCAATTACTAATGCTTCTAAAACTGAATCTTCTGGAATTAAGTACGGTGATTGAATATATACGTATTTGCGAGCAGAGCTAATAATTGATTCGTATCCCCGCCGTATAGAATAGTTTTCGTTATCTGGTCCCGATGACACTATCTGCATTGTCACATCATCCGGATTACCAGTTGGTCCCAATAATTCAAAATTCTTAAATTCGTTTTCAAGATTAATTTTCTCTTTATGAGTTTTCCGACAAGTTGTATTCCAATCCATAGCAAAGCGAACTGTCATCATCATCGTTGCTTGGCCAACAACTCGTAGATGCGTATCACGCCAATAACCAAATTTAGGATCTTCACCTAAGTATTGATCCCCAATGTTAAAACCGCCAATATAACCGATTTTCCCATCAATAATCGCTAATTTACGGTGTAAATGATAATTTAATCGCGGTGTTTGGAAATGAGCTTTTGCGGCTGCAATAAATGCCTGTGCTTCACCGCCCAGCTCTTCTAAATGCTTAAAAAATTTATATGTTGTGCCATGAGAACCACTTAAGTCATAAAGGACCCGCACCGTTACTCCCCGTTCAGCCGCGGCCTCTAAAGCTGCTAACACCCGCTTGCCTAAATTATCGGCATAAAAAGAATAGTATTCAATATATACGTGATCTTTTGCATTATTAATATCATCAATTAACTTATCAAACTTCTTCTTCCCATCAGTAAATACCTGAACCTTATTGTTAAATGTCACAACAGAATCATTTAAACTCAAAAACAGGTTAACCAATTGTCGATCCCGAGAAAGCCGGTTCCCCTTAGGCAACAATTCGTGTTCTTCACTTAACTTTCTTTGTTTTTCAAGATATTTTGTTCGTAATTGTTTTTGCTCATCTTGAATACTAAAGATCTCGTCATGTGAAAGTTGTCGGCCAACAAAAAGATAGAGCAAAAAACCAACAACTGGAAAAACTGATAACACAAGCAACCATGCCCACGTTGACGCAATATCGCGACGGCTCCGGAACACTGTCCAGATCGCAAAGGCAATATTGATCAGCCAAAGGACTTCGATAATGCGACGGATAACGTCCCACGTCCATACGATATTCATAAGCTTATAATCTCCCTATTAGTACTACTGCACTATTATAGCTGTTATCTACTCACATTTCAGCTTTATTTTGGATAAAGGCGCTGAAGAACTACCGCTAATACAATTGCTAATACCCCATAAATAGCTCCTACATAACCAAGAGTAGTAAGATTTGCCATACCCACAGTTGTCGAAGCTGTAAACGAACCTAATGAAATTCCCACATTAGCAAAGATTGAGATAAGCGATGTCGCTAGCGCTAATGACTGCGGATATTCCTGTTCCGCCACATTAATAAAAACTAGTTGAATCGTTGTTCCATAAACAATTACTACGACACACAACGCTGCCAAAGTTAACATTCCCGTAATCTTATTGCTTAATGCAATGCCTAAAATTAAACTAAGGACTGTCATAATAATAAAAACTGTCGGGAGTTTGTGAACACCATGGTGACTAGCAACAAGTCCAGCTATCTCGTTACCAATAATACTCATTACCCCTAAGATAAGTAATAACCAATTTAAACTTGTTAAACTAAAGCCCATCACAGTTGTAATCAACGGACGGACATAGGTATAAAAGGTATACTGTAAACTCAATACAGCTACTGTAATCCCTATCCCTAAGAGTACTCGCCGATCTTTTAATAAAGATAGCTGTTCTACGATACTCCCCTTAACCTGTGGTGTCTCACGAGGAGTCAACCAAGCTAAAAGGGCAAAAACAATTAACGTCAACCCAGATATAATCCAAAAACTATCATGCCAAGTAAGGAGGGTCGCAATGGTCGTCCCTAGTGGTACTCCAATAACGGACGCAATGCTAAATCCAGCACCAACCCACGCTAGAACCATCGGCCGCTTATCCATTGGCGTGATTAAACTAACAAGTAAGTTAATTAATGAAATAATTGTTCCAGCTACTGCCGCCGTAATTATCCGCGCTAATAAAAGCCAACCAAGTGAAGGTGCGAGCGCCGTTAGTGTATTTCCAATAAAAAAGATCGTCATTAAAATCATCAATAACTTATAGCGGTTCCAATTACTCGTTAGCGTTGTAATAATTGGCGTACTAATCGCATAAACGCCCGCAAATGCTGTTACCAGAAAACCGACTGTTGATAACGGAACATGATAACTACGAGCAATGTCTGATAGGACACCTACAACCATAAATTCATTACACCCAAGCATAAAGGCAACTAAAATAAAGGTCAATGATCGTAATTTCTCATACCTCAATATTATCCCTCCTTATATTTACGCTTTTAAAGCAAAAAAATTTTCTGAAAAAATCAATCCAGAAAATTATAAACGTTTATCAACAAACTTCCAATAGTTTTATGTGGTTTATTAATAAATTTGCGCCTGATATGCTTTGAAAGTTTGTGAATCAAAGCAGACCATCATTACTACATCAACATAATTAGCTGTTAACAGGAAGTCTTTAATCGTTGTAATTGCAATTTTAGCCGCCCGTTCAAGCGGAAAAGTATAAACTCCCGTACTAATTGACGGAAAAGCAACCGTCTTACATAAATGCTGGTCAGCTAGCTGCAAACTATTACGGTAAGAATTTGCAAGTAGTTGGTCTTCATCATTATTACCCCCATGCCAAACTGGCCCAGGCGTATGGATAATAAAACGAGCTGGTAAATTAAAGCCTCCTGTAATCCGAGCTTCACCAGTCGGACAACCATGAAATTTTTCACAGGCACTGTATAATGCAGGCCCTGCTGCGCGATGAATTGCTCCGTCAACACCGCCACCACCCATTAAAGTTGTATTGGCAGCATTTACGATCGCATCCGCTTTGATTTTAGTAATGTCGCCTTGGATTATATTGATATGGCCCATTAACTACCAATCCTTTCACGTTTTCTAAACTGTGGATATAGCCAAATTAATATAGTAAGCGCAATCGATTTCATTGATACTAAAAATCCTGTTATAAAATCTTTCAGGTCATTACTGCCCACAGAAAATGTAATACTATCTAGCTTCATTAATAAAATCGTAATAACTACTAAAGTAACAATAATTTCAGTTTTTATTGTTACATTCACTTTCTTCCAATCACCATATAATATTAACAAAAGTGCATTAATAGAAAACAAGCCTAATAATATTCCATTTCCCATTTTAAGATTTACTCCTAAAATTGATATAAATTTTAAATATCCTAACGATTGCATTACAAAATATAAACACCCTAAAACATTAATAACATATAAAATACTAAAAATTCGATCTTTCCTTGTCTTAACCAGATGTTCTTCCTTATAGTTATCTATCATCTCGTGATCCTCCCGTAATAAATCGTCTAAACTAATATGGTAAAGATCACTTATTTGTACCAACATGAATATATCAGGATAACTACGGCTATTTTCCCAGCTAGAAATCGTCTTGCGGGATATTAATAGCCGATCTGCGACATCTTGTTGCGTCCAATTATGCTGGTGGCGATATAATTTCATTTTATCGGCAAATTTCAATAAGTTCTCCTACCTTCATCTTAAATTTATTTCCCGGGAAATTAAGCTTGTTACCACCTTACAAAAAGAACCCTAAAATGTCACGCTAAGTTACATAGCTATATAAAAAAGCCTGCCATACTATCATGGTATAACAAGCTTCTAGGTAATAATTACCAAATATGAACCCGATTTTCTGGAGCTCGGTACATCTTATCACCTGGTTTAATACTAAAAGCGGTGTAAAAGTCATCTAAGTTTTCTGCTTGGATATTTGCCCGTAGTTTTTGTGGTGCATGAACGTCAATAGAAAGTAATAATTGCATATACTGTTCTGTTGCCTTCATTCGCCAAATGGTTGCCCAATTAATAAAGAATTCTCGCGCATTAAAATCTGCTTCCGTCTTTGCGGCTTCTAATGCACAGCTGAGGCCACCCGCATCCGCAATATTCTCAGAAACAGTTAATTTACCATTTACTTTCTGACCAGCAAATGGAATACCATCAAATTCCTTAATCATCTTTTGAGCTAATTGCTTAAAATGAGCTGAATCCTCATCGGTCCACCAATTATTAAGGTTACCAAATTCATCAAAAAGCGAACCGTTATTATCAAAGGCATGGGAAATCTCATGGGCAATAACTGCACCAATCCCCCCATAATTTTGACTACTACTTTGTTCTAATGAATAAAATGGCGCCTGTAGAATAGCTGCCGGAAAGACAATAATGTTTTTAAATGGGTGATAGTAGGCATTAACCGTTGCTGCACTCATTTCCCATCGCATCCGATCAACCGGTTTATTCCACCGACTGAATAGTTCCTTGTTAGCAACTACCGTCAATTGATTTAAGTTAGCGATTAAGGACTCCTCTTCATCAACTTTAAATTGGTCATAAAGAGCTGGAATCTTATCAGGGTAACCAACTTGAATCCCTAATTTATCAAGCTTCAAGATTGCTTTGTCCCGTGTGGCCTTACTCAACCACGTGTTGTTCGTCAACCGCCCTTTGTAGACCTTAATCATTTGTTCAACCATGTGGTGAACATCGGCTTTTGCTTGCGGGCCAAAATACTTCTTGCCATAGTAGTCGCCCGCTACTTGACTAAACATATCGCGTGCAAGGTAATAAGCAAATTTACGTTGGCTAACCGGCTTCTTGCTTCCTGATAACGCCCGATTGTATCGACCGTTAATTTCACGCATCTCATCATCAAGATAGCTGGCGTTTTCTCGAATAATCCGAATCAGTGCCCAGCTCTTAAATAGTTCAAAGTTATTTTGTAAAATGCTATTAAGCGCCTTGAAATAATCAGGTTCCATAACAATTACTTTTTCTGGTTTTTCACCAACCAATTGCTCAATAACAGCGGCAATGTCTAGTTGGTCAGTCGAGCTGGCTAGTTCAGCAACACTTTGCGGATTATACATTTTACTATAGTCAGCTGCTTCCTCGGCACTCTTAACATTAGGGGCAAGCAAAGCATCAAACTTCTTGGTATCATCAATAAGCTTAGCAGCCTCTGTTTTACTATAGCCCAATTTTTCCAATAAGGTCGCAACCATCGATGACCATAATTGGAGCAATTGATCATGCTGAGCCTTTTTTTCTTCTTCATAGTAGCTCTTATCAGGAAGAATCAAGGATGGAGATGAGGCAAATAATGCATATACAGTAGCATTCTTCATATCAGCATCAATATCAAAACTGATTGGCGATGGCATCCCCGATAAAATCCAATTTTTCCATTGCATCTGGTAGTCCGCATACGATTCAAGCTTTGCAACACTAGTAAGCATCCGCTTTAACGGTTGTGGTCCCACTTTTTTCCGCCAATCAAACTTTTTAGCAAGGCGGTAGAGCTTAATCATTTCATTAAAGCGAGGATCGTCAGCTTTTTCTTTTCCATCTGCATAAGCATCAAAATCATCCATTAACTGCTTATCAATCTCATCAACAAGATCATTAAAGCCCCCAGTTGCCGGCTTGTCATCAGGAATCTTAGCAGTCTTTAGCCATTCGCCATTAACTGCCTCATATAAGTCATCTTTTATTAATTCGTTATTTACTGCCATTTGCAGCACCTCCTTAAAAGGTTACATGACTATTATACTATGCTTGGCTTACTTTCACGAAAATTTACTTTAATCCATAAATGGTGCTAATAACGTTTTCCTTGCACTTTCTGAAAGCCATGAATCATGCTGCATTAATAACTGATTAACTGCCTGATAATCACCAAGATCGATCTTGCCCTTAACTAATCCAGCTATCTGTAACTGACGTGCAAATTGGACGTCAGCCGATTGCAAAACATTCCGAAAAATCGGTTGTTCATCTGGATCCCATCGTTTATTAAGCAACCCCACTGCTCGTTGATATTCTTTACTGTGAGTAAGTACCTTCTGCATGGCTTGCGGATTAAGAATCGTTGTCATTGTTTGTTTCCTTTCATTTCAAATACCTGGCCTGGTGGATTCGCTACTGATAATTGGTCGACCTTAGTCATCATTAACCAATAAACATTCTGATAGTGATAATTATTTATTTCCCGTTCGCCCCAGCCATCGGTGATGATAATCGTAATCCGTCCTTGCCGTGCAACATGGTGCTGACGAAGATAGTCAAAAATACATTGAAAACTAGTACCGCCACCGCCATGCCGGACAAAGGAAATTCTTTGTCCCGGTCGAATATCTTTTTGGGAAGTCACTTTGGCATCAAATGAATAAACTGTTGCTGCTAATTGTGACTGTTGCAGCATCTTTTGGATTATCGCTAACGTCTGCCCTAATTCGTCATCCCTAACCGAACCCGAATTATCAACGAAAATATCGACTGCTGGCGTCAATCGCGTAACTGTTCCTGGTAAATCCATCCGCAATGGTTGGCGGCGATTAAACCGTGCATACGATTCCTGCTGTCCACGCATGATCATGCCAAATTGCTGTTGTAAAATTCGTTGCCAATTAACCGTCTTAGTTACTTCGACATTATCTAATTGTTCTTTTACCTCTCCTGGTAATAATCCTCGATCCCGCTGTGGAGTGAGTTTGTACGCTTGCTTTAATATCTTCTTGAGATTAGCTATCCGCACCAGCTGATTGCTTAATTGCCGAGTACCTGATTCTGTATTTTTCCAGCCGGTATGACTACCCAATGGGCGGTGGCGACCTTCTGCACTAGCTTTACCCCGTTGACCTTCTTTTAGTTTAAAGCCGTCTTGGTACAATTTCTCTTGTTGCTCAATCGGCAGCTTTTCTAACAGTTCAAGATATTCCTGTGAATCTTGTTGTGGTACAATTTTGCGGCGAAGGAGACGCTGTAGATTTCCAAGGGTCATTGTTCCTTGCGGTGGTTCGGCTAAAAATTGATTAACGGCGACATCTGTTGCAATTTCAACCAACCCTTGATGCGGATAATCAGCATACCTCAGCGGGTGTTCCCAAATAATATGTAATGCCTCGTGCTCTAATAACGTCTTTAGTTCATCACTGCGTAAATGTGCCAACCGTGAAGGGTTAAAAGTCAAGATCAATTCATTATTTTGCCACGCTAAACCCATAACAGCTGGTAATTGCGGGTCTTCCTTGCGTGGTAACTGTAATAAGATTTCACCACTTAGTCGTCGTTCTTGTAACACGCAAACGATCGCCGAGGTTAGCAACTGGTTCACATTGTTATCTGATTGTCCATGACGAAAACGATTAAAGATTCGTGAAAGAGCCATCAATTATCACCACGGGTTGCAATATGAGCAAACTCTTGGTAAAGGCGGGCTACATTTCCATGAGGATGCTTAATTGCTTGTTCATACATCGGCTGAAGAATAGTTGCTAACTGTTCACCAACTGATTGTGCTATTGCATATTGCCCGTCTGGACTAATTAGTTGCAAATATTCATTAAATAGTTGGGCTTCTTTTTCTACTGCCAAGCCATCCTGTAGCCACGATCGTAATAGTTGAATTTTGGTTGCTTCATCACATGCACTAAATTGTTTTTTCCCATCTTCTGCTTTCTTTAAAGTTGCGACTGTCAATTCATGTCCCTGAGCAAGAACAAATTGCGCAAACGCAACACCGATTTCATCGCCAAGGTCTCCACTAAACAAATCGGCTGCCAGCTGTTTTTGCATTTCATAAGCTAACAATTGCAATTGATCAAGGTTTCTCGCTACCCGTTCCCAAGCCCGAGGAGTAGGTGCTAAATCCTCGTTATTAGGATCAATAACTAATAACCGTTCTGGGTATTGAGTAAGATATTTAATTACCAACCGATTCAAATCAATTGAGCGGGCCCACTTTAACCATTCATTAGTTGAATTAGTCATTACCAGCCGAACTGTCCGGTCTTTTATTGCCGCATCACCAGTTGCAACACCATAATCACGATCTATAAAGCCTGCCATCGTCGAATCAGGGTTCTCTGCAATTACAATTTTGACAGTTGAAGGTAATTTCAAGGCATTAATTTTTCGTTGAAGCACAAGATTCATGAGTTCACTCTGTACTGCTTGCGTACCACGATTAAATTCATCTAAAAACCAAATAATCGGTTGTGAAGGATGACTTTCAGCGTATTTAATTATACTAATCAAGGTCTCTGAATAGCCAAATTGAACATTTGCAAGGCGCCCATAATTTTGCGTTTCAACAAATGAATCGCTAGTTAAAGGCGGCACGGGTATTGCCAAGTCACCTTTCTCGCTTAAACTAACAACCGTTGTAAATAACTTAGCTCCTAGGTTGGCAGCTACTTCTTGGACCAAGGCAGACTTACCGATACCTGCATCACCAACAATATTAGGAACATTGTCAGCAGCGAGAACTAATGGAACTGCCGTTAGTAGCTGTTGGTATGTTAATGACATTCATTATTCCTCCCAACCATGATTTACAATATCGACATCCCTTTTTTTCATATTTGAAACATAAGGATTGCCTTTTACATAGAAGCGACGCGGACTAAGCCCATTAGCTGCCTTTAAGTTAACCCCGATCCGCGCAGTTGTTATAATTTCCTGGGGAATTTTAAAGTCCTGAAGATCAACGGTCAATGCACTTGTTTCCATTGGCTGGCCATCTAAGTCCCGCGAATGAATTCCTAGTGCCTGAACTAATTTTCCTGGCCCATTGGTAATATTTACCCCTGTCATTTGTCGGTTTGCTTCCATTTGTTCGATATTTATGGCAGGTTCAATTCCACGCAACAAAACACCATGTGGTTCTTCCTTATTTTGAACAACAATATCAAAACAATAATGACCCCTAATTTGGTAAAGATAGATATTACCAGGCATTCCATATAGTGATTCCGAATATCCGGTTCGTCGACCGTTAAATGCATGTGAAGCAGTGTCGTGTTCTCCTAAATATGCTTCTGTTTCAACAATGTATCCACCAATTGTCCCCGCCGCGGTTTTATATTTAACCATTTTTCCTAGCAGGTGCTGGGCAATTTCGGTTGTTGGCCGACCAGTAAAAAACTGTTGATATTTTGTTAGCATATTTATTTTCCTCCTGAAAAGAACTATTCTTAACATAACACACTAATTAATTATAGAGGGGATAAGCATATATGGAACTTAAACTAGAACGTATTTATACCAAGCCTGCTGATCTAGACGGATATCGTATTCTCGTGGACCGGATATGGCCCCGTGGAATATCCAAAGCTGATGCACATCTTAATAAGTGGCTTAAAGAAGTCGGTCCCAGTAACGATCTGCGAAAATGGTATGGTCATGATGTTGCTCGCTATCCAGAATTTAAAGAACGTTATTTAGCAGAATTAGCCGCATCTCCTGCTTATTACAATTCACTAAAAGCAATCGTTCAGGATCAACTACAATCGCAAAATGTAATTATCCTTTACGGTGCTAAGGATGAAAAGCACAATCAAGCCGTCATTTTAGTTGAAAAATTAATTCGTGATTTAAAGCTTAATGGTAAATAACTAATTCATATTATTAATTTAGTGTTTTTAAAGGTGTTTTGTTATATAATGATAAATGAGAATTTGATTCATAATTCTCTGATACCCATAGGATAATGTATCTTTATAGTCCTAAAATTCTTCCTTCGAAGTCATCATAGTTTATCCAGATGATTTTTATAGCTATATTGATTCATTTATCCTCATCTTAATTGTGCAGTTAGGATGGACGGGTATTAATAACCCCCTAGTTTCATTTTTAATGAAACAATTATCTGATATGGCGGAAGTCTGTTGTTGAAGTGGTAAACAGGCTTCTGCTTTATATTTTTAAACCAACTTATCAGCCCAACTGCGTCCATCAAGCTCTCCAGATGCATTTTCCAACCGTTGGGCCTGCTTATTCATTAACTGATTTAATGCCCGATAAAATGCTTGATCTTCGTAGGTCGGGCTTTTTTTGATCAAAGTCATTATTTCTTCATGTGCCCATTGCTGATTTTCATTCATTCTAATCATCCTCTTTTTCACGCAGCCATGCAATCGATGCAAATAAATCATCTAATTCTTCTTGCTGATCATTTAATAATGTTAGCAGCTGTTCAAGCTTAGCGCGTTGTACTACGTCTTTCTCTTTTATAATCTTATGCTCTAGCTTGTCAGCGAACCACTTCACATTGCTTTTGAAGTGGCCTAATTTAGGAATTGTTAAGTATTGTTGGTAACGGATAAATAGCAATTGACGTTCTTCATCACTTTGTTGGTCAAATTGATATATTGGAAAAGCAGGAAGATATTTTAATCCTAAGTGATGAGCAAGGGCTTCAAATGGTCGCAATAACTCTGCAATTGTGTACTGTTGGCTTGCTCCGGGTTGAAATGATGAAGCAGCATGACCAACTGTAACAACGATTCCTAATTCACCTCCAGCCACTAGGCGGCGACTAATAAGGCGGCTATTCCAGACTTTATCTAACCATTCTTTTAGAATTGCTGGTGCACTGTACCAATACATTGGGAATTGAAAAATTATCCGATCTGCTGTATTAAGCAATTTTTGTTCTTTTTCTATATTAAATGGCAGAGCAAGCGGATGCCATGTAACGTTACTTTCACATGTGGCAGCCTTTTTTAGGAATGATTCTGTAGATGAATTTTTCAAACGCGGATGAGCAACTACTACTAACGTTTTCATTTATACTGCTCCTCCAATATTGCTAATCCTTGTTGCAGTACATCATCTGTCACATCAATTGTTAAAAAACGTTGTAATGGCGTCTCGCTGTGGCGGTTCTTAAATGCCATTGGTTCAGCCGCCAAAATAACAACTGTTAAATTATTTTCTGTCAGCATTAATTGACCGGGATGATTGTATTTTCCTTTAGTATGCTTCCCAGTTCGCCATGTGTGAAGCTTGATTTCCCCTTTTTGATCAATTTTTAGTTGATACTTACCACTAGCATCCGGCTCAACGGGGATTCCCGTAAATTTTTGAACATCATACTTATCTTTTTTACCCATAAGTATTCCCCTTTTATTTTTTTAGTTTTTTCTTTGCCCTTTTCATTATATTCCTTTCATTTTTCACATTGAATTTGCTTGCTTAAAAAATACTCCCAGCAGTTAGGAACTGGAAGTATAATTAATTACTTCCTACTGTTATCTAATTCCGTTCTTTCATAGTTCTCTATTAATATATATACGTAAAAAATCACCTTTTGCACTTTTAAAATAAGGATGGCTGAAAAAATTTTGTCTTCTCTCAGCCATACCTATTTTATTTTAACGAATGATAATTAGACCGTGACGCGCTAATTATCGCCCGCAATTAGCCAACCGCCTTGGCGAGAAGGTTATTCCCCCCCTTTTTTCATTTCTAATCCTTAGTATCCTTTAAGTACTGAATTGCTTCTTGTTCAGATAGGTCAAAGCTGCTCATCACTTTTTGTTTGATAACAGCTTCATCAATGTCAAGGGCGCGAAGGGTATGGATAAGGGCATGAATACCTTCAATTTTTCCCTTAGCTTCACCCTTTTTCATACCTTCTTTAATTCCAGCGGCACGCGCATCCATCAGTTCTAATTCAAACTTCATAAAGCCCCGTCTCCTCTCTGGATCTTGCTTTACTCTAGCAATTTCGTCCTGAATTTTTGTAATAAACTTACTTTTATTGTCTACTTGATTGCGCATTAAAGCAAGAAAGTCCTTGATCGGTTCTTCATCTTTTTTAAATTCCTTCGCCAGCGCATTAAAAACCACCACTGTGCGTTGATCGCCAAGCTTGAGGGTCGGATCACGGCGACATGTATTTTCAAAGGAGTACCGTGCCCAGCCACGACCATAGTAATCAAAGTCGCAAAACATAATGACATAGGTTGGGTGATCACCTAGGTCTTGGTAATTTTTCCCGGGTAATAATACGCCATGATCGATCTGTTCTTGATAATACCTTAAACGATAAGGCAGATTCTGTTTATCTGCTACCTGCATTTCAATGACAATAATATTGCCATGCTCATCGCGAACATACACGTCATAGCGGACACGGCGAGCTGCAGCCACATTAATGTCCTTTTGCGTCACCAGCTGCACGATTTGCGTTGCTCTTAAACGGGGCAACGCGCGGTTAATTAGCTCTAAACAAATCGCTTTGTTTTCCATGACCATCCCAAACAGCGGGTCGCTGGTAATCGTCATCTTTTCCCAAGTTGCCAATACCGTTGCAATATTCTTTGCTAAGTTTGTACCCATAAGTAATTTCTCCCGTATTTTATTTTTGAGGAAGTCCCTCTAAAATATATATACGTAAAAAATCACCTTTTGCACTTTTATTTAAAACATTCGTGCCATTAATGCACATAACCAATTCAACGTCTAATTAAAAAACAACCAAATTGCTTTATTGATTAGCATTTATTTAAAACAGACTATAATAAAGGTGAAAGGTAAATCTTCTTTAGTGGGTAACATATCTATCGTATGTGTAGGTACAGATTTGAAAGGGGATAATACTATGTTCAACGTTATCTTTTGGATTCTTGCAATCTGGTTCGTAGTAAACGTTGTATGGATGTGGTTTGCTCTTGACAATCAAGTTCTACAAAAGACATTCGCATGGATTAATGTATGTGCAATTGTAATTGGCTTTTGGGTATATTACGGCATGACGCACGATGCTAGCGCGCTTAACGGCTGGTTCCTTACAATGAATTGGGTAAACATTGCCGTTGCCGCTGTTCAATTCTACTTTGGTTATCGTGAAGACAGCATTACCCACAACGATCACAAGACCGCTTGATTTACTTTTCAGCTAAGGGGCTGTGACTATTGCTAGTCATGGTCCTTTTTATAGTTAAAAAATGGGTATACACTTTCTAGTATGGATGAAAATTCCATGCCAGATTTTTTATACAAAAAAGAGGACATTTGCTGTCCCCTCGTTATACAATCAATTCACCACAAAAATCATGAAAGAAGGTTAAACAAATGTCCCATAATGATTCTATCCTAAATATTCTTGGAATTAAAGATAAAAATATTAAAGTTATTGCTGTTGAAGAAGCTGAACACTATGAATATCTAAACGTTCATCAAGCGTTACGTTCTCGACAGTAGCAATCTTTTGGAGTTGATCAACGAAAAACGTTGCAGTAAATTTACGACAAACCTGCTCAATAGTTAGGTTCTTATAGCTCGAATAATCAATTATCTTTTCTATCCCACTTACTATGAAACTCCTTAACAGCCACAAAGGAAACATCATAACCATCAATATTTTCAAAAACAACGCGCAGTTTCTTTAGTTTCATTGATTACTCCCCCAATAGTTTTAATTCTTATTCTCCATATCACTTTGATATTGTGATTCTGGTTTTAATTGATCCGCATAACCATTTACTTCATCTTTTTGGGATTGATTTACATAGTAGTCACTTAATAGCCGAGAGACAGTAATGTGCTTTGTGTGAAGAGACGCTTCAGCCACACTTTCATCCCCCTCTGGAATAACTTGCTTAATGGTAACATCATCACCGTTTTGTTTGAAATAAATAAAGCTCGTTGGATCACCATTAGCTGTTACATAATTATAATCGGCGATTTTTTTACCAGAACCATCCTCTGTTCCATAATACATAAATCCATCTTTAAGATATTCCTTAAACCAATCTGGATCTTGATACAAAGCCACCAAGGTTCCCAATTGCTGTGGTGATAAGTTACTTTCGCTAGCTGTACTTGTATGTTCTTGAGCCTTATTACTCGAAGAACTCCGCTGTGCTGTCACCGAACTTTGCGATGAAGACGTACTTGATTTCGCTTGGTTATTACTTTGTGAATTTCCACAACCTGCTAAAGTTAATGGCATTAATGACATAGCTACAATTAATATTTTCTTTTTTATCATATTTTAACTTTCTCCCTAAATTTTAGTGTTTACTTTTTCAAAACACGTAACTTTTTTATATTATTGTATCCCTTTCGTAAAGCATAAGTTACATAAACATAATCGTTTACTTCAATTGCCTTATATTGTTGAAAAGTCCCTATCATATCTCTTTTAATATATTTATTCATATCTTTTTCTTGTTCATCGTTTACTATTTTTAGCCAGCACTATAGTTGTCCATCCTTCGTATTATGCCAGTTAATACTTTTGATATAGCCTGAAAAATTATAATTATTATTTTTAGGATGTAAGGGTGTATCTTTGGAATTAACGATCGTAGGATTAAATTCTGTCCCATCGTTATTTTCGCTTGTGTCGATTTATCATTTTCCTTATAAAAAGCATAAATTACAATTAATACTACGATTATTATAAATACACTCATTTTTAATCACATCCATCTCAAATATCCCCCGAATATGTTGCCTAGTAATTCTGTTTATTTCTTCTATTTGCTAAGCCTAATCCAAACATTGATACGGCTGCTCCCAAGAGAATCATCCCCCACGATGACTCATTTCCAGTTTGTGGCAAGGTTTCAACTGATTTTGCAACATTTTCTTTATTGTTTGTGAAATTGCTATCAAGTTTATTGAAACGTGCCACGACAGGCGTAGTATTTGATGAACTTGCGCTTACTAATACCCCACTCTTATTCTCACTATTAGGTATAGTAATAATATGGGACGCCGTATTAATAATACCTTGATCTTTACTATTTACATCAACCGTTGCTTGATTACGAGGCAACATTGCTACTAATTCAGCATCAAGCTGTTGCTTTAATGCGTTGTATGCTTGTAAATCGTTAGCCTTTAATTGCGCTAACTTGTCGGCGTTAGCTTTGACAAACGCGTCATGGGCTTGTTGTAAGGCGTCAATTTGTTGTTGGACAGCTTGATCGTCAATGCCTAACGCCTTTAATTTTGCGTCATATTCAGACTTAGCAGTTTCCTGAATATGCTTAATAGCAGCTTGGCGGTCAGCTTCAATTTGGGCGATCTTAGCTTGGTCAGCCTTAACAAGTTGCTGATACTTTTGATTCAAAGCATCTTTTAATTCATCAACCCGAATTTGACTACCTTGTGCTTCGGCAATTTTAGCATCGCGTGTCTTAGTGGCGTGATCAACAGCTTGCTTTAAGGCAGCATCAGCCTGCTTGATAGCGTTATCACGAACATTTTCAAGATTCTTTAAATGATCTTGATGGGTTTGTGACAACTGTTGAAGCTTACTATTAGCGTCAGCGGTTGTTTGCTTTAAATTATTTTGCGCATTAGTTAACGCATCAGTGTATTCTTTTGGCGTAACAGTCTTAGTTTCAGTATGTGAGCCGTTACCGTTCTTTTCGTACGAAACAGCGCTGGCAAACGTGGCGTTTTGAACAGGAGAACCCATTACTTGCTTAGTGGCAGTCATCATCTTGTTATAGTTATCAACTAACGCAGCACCTTTAGGACCCATAGCAGATACATCTGAAGGCGTTAAAACGCGATTAGCATCATTGTCTTTCAAATATGGCACTCCGCCATAGAAGTTATACGTAACAGCATATACTGGGATAGAGTTTTTCAACATGGATTTTTCAGTATCTGAAAGCTTATTATCGTTAAATGGGTTAGTAGCAAGTTCATTAGCAGTTAAGCGTTGGAAGCTTTCCGTAATAAAACCGTTGTCGTTACTTAGAACCGACTTTACATGTCCGCCAAGACCATCAGCATAGATTTCGCCATACCACATAGCCTGAGTCATGTTATAAGCGTTAATTAGATAATTAAGCATCGTTGGCTTAGCGCCATCAGCAGTCGTTGGCTCAATGGTCATTAAGTTTTCTAAGCCGCTTGAAGTAGTGCCGACTTCAATTGTCTTATGATTTACGTCTGATGTCCGATTGTAAGACTTCGTAGCATCAATCAATTGTTGAATACTTGAGACCTTATACATATCCGTGTTTGGATTAGATGACGGAATAGTGTGTTGATCATTCTTGAGATGATTTTGTGTCCGCATCGTGCTAATTTCATCACCGGCTTGTTGCATTGCTGTCGTGTATTGCAATTGATGGAATGGAGCATTGCTTAACGTGTTATATTTATTTGCTTCATTCCAAACGGCCTTATCGTTGTTGTAAATGTAATTGCGGAAGCTGTTAGCCCAGCTAGTCATAAATGCCCGTAAGACTTCTTGTTGGGCTGCAGTCAAACCATCTTTAGAAACAACTTCGGACGTATCTAAATCAGGGTTGTAGATTAATATGCCGAGTTGGAAATCGGTTGGCATTTCAGTCACGTTAGTTGGCACGTGAGTCATATCATACTTAGTAGTATGGTTTTGAACATCTTTACGACTGTATGGCGTATTGCCGGCAAACTGGCCCATTGTTAAGTTGTAATAAACTGGATTGCTGTAACGTGCAGGATCGGCAAATGAGAAAATTAAGTTTTCACTATTGCCCCAATTGGTTGAGTGACCATTCTTTTCAGCAGCGTTAGTAATGTGATCAATAGTCCGCTTTACACCGGGAACTGTAACCGTTTCAGCAGTCGTGTGTTCTTTAACTGCTTGCTGAGCTTGGTTAACAGCGTTTTGAGCAGCAGTTACGCCATTCTTGACTTGCTGTTGATTGGCGTTGTACGTATTGTTTTCATTATTAATATTAGCTGTATAATCTGCATTAGCCGCAGACGTAGCTAGTTGATGACTAGCATTAGCGTTGTTAACAGCAGTTTGATATTCAGCGTTAGCGTTGCTAATGGCAGCAGCGGAATGAGCAGCCGCTTGTTGAGCTTGCTGTTCAGCTTGCGCGATTGTAGCTGCGTTTGCTGATTGCATTTGAGCTTCACTGGCGGCGTTAGCTTGTTGAGCGGCGCTAGTAGCGGCAGCAGCCGAATTGTTAACGGCTTGTGTTTGGCTAGTAATAGTTGAAGTCATTGCATCGGAAGCAGCTTGAATTTGTTGAGCTGCATCTTGCTTTTTTTGAGCAGCTTGTGCTTGAAGGTCAGCGATTTGTTGACTTGTGGCATTAGCACTTTGTTGGTTAGCTTGCGCGTATGAATTAGCAGCAGTAGTTTCTTTAGCCGCATTAGATGCAGCTAAATCAGATAATTGTTGTTCGTTTTGAGCCGCTTTTTGCTGATAAGCACTTTGACTAGTTTGGGTAGTTTGCGCATCTGTTGTCTTAGCCGTAACTTCATCAGCATGAACGGAAGTGACGCCTAGGGCAGTTATAGCCACCACGGTAGAAAGTGCCATTGTACATAGATATTTACCATTCTTAAATAATTTGTAATGTAATTTTTGTTCCATTTCAAATACCCCCCACTCTAATTATCAATAGCTTTTGAATATTCATATATTCGTGATTGCCCGTCTGGCGCCGTTACAATATCGGTTCCTAATTGATAACCATCGGCCGTTTGTCCTGACATTGTAATATGATGAGTGTTTCCTTCAGCATCAACCGAGGTACTTTCTGCGTTAACCGAGTTATCATTCGAACTGTTACTTTGTGCATTATCTTGTACAGATGAAGATGCTGCGCTTGGTTGTTCATCACTTGTAGCTACTGATGAATCAGCCTGTGATGAACTAGACGAACTACTACTAGAAGCCTTCTTTTGATGGTGTTTAACTACTTTTTTCGATGAACTTACGCTACTATTTTCTTTGCTTGTCGAATTTGTAGAATTGCCACAAGCAGCTAACGATAGCGCAATCGTCATCGTAGCAGTTATCGCAAGAAGTTTTTTCATGTCAAAATCCTCCATAAATAAAGCGCCCTATGAATATAGTGTTATTGGGCAAAGATAGATAATTTATACAATTCTCTGTTTTAAAATAACACTATATTAATAGTTTGCAATGGTGATGGCTTCTTATTTATCGTGTAATGCTTTTTATAATCACTGTTATTTTAGCAATATATGTGATAGGCAGAAAATTTTAAAAGCAATAATTATTTAAATTTATTATTATATCGATAACTATTTATATAAAAACACATGCATTTATTAACAGTTTTTAACTATTAAAAATATTTACAAATATCGTTATATCAGTAAATTTTTTCAGTTATCTTTAATAAAAAAGAAGGTGACTGTTATCGCGGATATCGGGGACAACATGCGAGCAATTCGAAAACATCTCGGGGTAACACAAGAGCGTTTAGCTGAATTAAGCGGCTTATCCGTTAACTTTATATCTCGTCTTGAACGAACAAGTGACCAAAATGTAAGTTTAAAATCCTTAAAACGAATTGCGGCCGCTTTACAAATATCAATTACACAACTACTTGAAAATACAGATTTTAATAACAATGAACCTTCTGAAGTTCAAACTAATTTTTCTAAGATTGATCAGCTTTGTTTTGAACTTAAATCAAAAGATCCTAAAACAGCAATTGAATTAACTGATTCATTTTTAAGAATTCTTAAATACACAAAATAATTACTTAAACGCAAAGAGGCTGGAAAAAAACTCCTAGTTGAAAATAAAAATCCGTACAATGAATTCTACAAAGATTCATTGTACGGATTTTTATGTACACA